>NZ_MWLP01000146.1:0-2478 GCF_010634885.1 Microbacterium sp. B35-04
CGCTCGAAGACGGTGAGGCTGAACCGGTCGAGCGAGTCACGGATGCCGCGCAGCAGGCGCAGGTACACCCCGAGTTCTGCGATGGTCTGGAAGGGACGCATGCGCGTCTGCGCGATCAGCTCGTAGCCGCGCTCCAGCAGCGTGGGCACGTCGCTGCGGTGCAGCTTGCCGGCGAGCGCATGGGCGCCGCGGGCTTCTTCCACCGTCGTGAACGTGACGCCGTACCAGGGCGAGTCGTCGGGGCCGAACCGGAACTCGCCCAGCCGGGCCGCCGCGGCGAGCTTGGCCGCGGCATCCTGTCGCGTCGTCGCCAGACGCTCGAGCGCCTTCTCGTCGAAGCGGGCCTCGGTCACCGGCGCGCCGCCTCGCTCGGCGAGGAGCGACAGCTCGCGCAGGATGTGGAGGACGGACACCCCGAACGACGGATGCCGCGCCGTCACGGCGGCGCGGTAGTCGCGGAGCACGCCGCGTAGGCGCACCAGCGCGTCGTCGATGTCGGAGACCTTGGGCGCCTGGGCCTTCTCGTTGCGGCCGATCGCACGGATGAGGTCGCGCTGCAGTCGGTCGGGCGAGACCGCGAGGCCTGGAAGCCCGATGCCGGCGAGCCGGTGTCGCACTCCGTCGAGGGTCGAGCGCCGTGCGCTCACCACGAGGACCCGCTTGCCGTCGCGCACCAGCGCGCCCACGGCGTTGATGACGGTCTGCGTGCCGCCGGTGCCGGGCAGCGTGTGGACGACGAGGGACTGGCCGTCGGTCACGCGCGCGAGCACGCGCTCCTGCTCGGAGTCCGCGTCGAGCAGCAGCATGTCGGCTGCGGGAGGGCGCTCGTCCGGGCTGGTGGGCACGGGTCCACGGCGGTGGAACGTGAGCGACTCGCGGTCGGCGACGTGACCCGCCAGGGCGTTCAGCACGCGGTGGTCGAGATCGGTCGCGTCGAGCGCCATGTCTCCGCCCACGTCGGCGAAGCTCGACACCAGCAGGCGGGGCTTCACGACGAAGCTCTCGCTGGATGCCGTCAGCGCACGGATGTGGTCGATCACCGGCTGCGGCTTGAAGACGCCGTTGTCGTAGGCGAGGGCGGCGAGGCCGCCGGCGTCGATCATGATCCCGAAGTGGGTGTGCATCGCGCGGATCAGCTCGGGATTGACCGAGAACGTCCCGTGCAGCTTGAGCTCGAAGTCGCCGTGGTGGCGGCGGATCGCGAGCGGCCGCAGCAGCACCGGCGCACTCCAGCCGATTCCGCCGACACGCCAGTTCGCGAGGCCGACGGCGAGGCGCACGGCGTCGAGGCCGCGCGTGGTGCGCAGCTCCTGATCCTTCGCGGTGATGCGCTCGGCGGCCAGCCGCGCGTTGCGGAGCGCGACCTCGTCGCGGAAGAGGTTGGAGAGCAGCGTCGAGCGGCCGGTGATGAACTGCGGGAGGCTGCCGGGATGCGCCTTCGTGATCTCGATGGAGGCGTCCTGGCCGTCCGAGAAGTGCAGCAGCGTCGAGCGGCCGCCCAGCGCGGCCGACTGCTGGCGGAGCCGGTCGCGCTCGGACTCGGCGACGTGCACCACGGTGACGTCGGGATCGGCGAGACCCAGATCACCCGGGGTCACGTCGTACCCGCGCTCGGCATCTTCTGAGCCCAGCACGGCGCTCCGTTCTGCTCGCCACACACGTGCCACCCTAAAGGCGGGGACTGCCGGGTACTTGCAATGGACCTGAGTTTCGCGGTATTGGACGCGGTCGCGACCTGCCCTCCCGTGCCGGTTCCTCCCCAACGCATGACCTCGCGCGGCTTCCCACAGAACGTCACGTGCACCCGCCGCAGGGTCGGCGCTGCGGGCCAGGATGGTCGCATGACACCCGAGGACTCCCCCCGTTATCGCGTCCACCCGTCGCCGATCGGCGACATCCTCATCGTCACGACCGCCGACGGCATCGTGACCCTCCATCCCTTCGACGGCCCCCTGCACGCCGAGATCGAACGGGTCGCGCTGCGGCTGCGCGCGCTGCCGATTCCGGACGAGACAGCGGATGCCGTGGCCCCGGGTTCTGCTCCCGACGCCGGCGCCGATGCCGGTGGCCTGTTCGACGTCGCGATCGCCCAGCTCGATGAGTACTTCGACGGCGATCGCCACGAGTTCGACCTTCCGCTGGACTGGCGGCTCGTCCGCGGCTTCACGCGGGCGGCGCTCGAGGCCGTGTGCGACATCCCGTACGGCGAGACGGCGAGCTACGGCGAGGTGGCGATCTCTGCGGGCATCCCGCGTGCCGCCCGCGCGGTCGGCACCGCGTGCGCGACCACACCGTTCTCGGTGGTGGTCCCGGTGCACCGCGTCGTGCGCGCGGACGGCTCTCTCGGCGAGTACGGCGGGCAGCCGGAGATGAAGCGGTTCCTCATCGACCTCGAGCAGGGACCGCGCGTTCCGCAGGCGCCGAGTCTGGCGGGTCGTTGAGCGAGCGAGGAACGCGGTCGTTGAGCGAGCTTGCGAG
>NZ_MWLP01000147.1:0-3795 GCF_010634885.1 Microbacterium sp. B35-04
ACCGGTTGTCCGGCCGGCCGGTCCGCGGTCGTTGAGCGAGCGAGGAACGAGCGAGACGAAACGCCTGGGGCGTCGTCGCGGACGTGGAGTGCCTCGTCTGCGGGCGCTCAGCGGGTGAGGAGCTCGGACGCCGTGCGCTCGGCGTGGGCGATCAGGCCGGCGAGGCCCGACCCGGCTACCGTCTCGCCGACCACAGTGATCCCGGCCGGCGGGACGGCGGCGGCAGGCCGCACCCACGAGACGTGTGCGGCGTCGACCACCACCGGCAGCGGCACGCCGAGGAGCGTCTCGGCGTCGGCGAGTGCCGCGGCGACGGGGTCGGCCGGCGTCGCGTCGTACGAGAGGCGCAGCACGTGGCGGCCTGCGGCGGCGTCGCGCAGCCACGCCCACTTCGCGGTCGCGTGGGTGAGCGCGCGGGCGCCGACCGGTGCACCGGCGGCGACGAGCAGTCCGGTGCCGCGGGGTGCGGCATCCAATTCGTCCTGCTCCACCACGAGGGTGACGAGGTCGATGCGACGGCCGGGTGCGCCCGGCGCCGCGAGGCTCGGCGCGGCCACGACGACGATGCCGTCGAGGGTCGCGATGTCGTCGACGGGCGTACTCAGACGGATGTCGCCGCCGCGGCGCGCGAGATCCTCCGCGAGTGCGGGCACGATGCGGTTGACGCCGCCGCGAAGGCCGGCGACCGCCGATCCCGGGGGAGCGGCGGCGCGCAGCTGCGCGACGGCTGCTCCGAGCGAGCCGGCGCTCGCAACGGCATCGGCGAGTCCCGGATGTGCCCGGGCGACGGGCACGTCGTCGGGATGCTGCGAGTGCACGCCGTGCACCACCGGTGCGACCAGGCGGTCGAGAACCTCGTCGCCGAAGCGTTCGCGGACCAGGGCGCCGAGCGTCGGCGGCACTGCGTGCACAGGGAGAGCGTCGCGCTCGACCGCACGCTCGGCGGCGGCGCGGCCGACCACCCGCACGACATCCGCAGCGAGCGGATCGGACGGGATGCCGAGGAGCGCCGTCGCCGGCAGCGGCACTGCTTCGCCGGTCACGGGCTGGAGCCACGCCGGCCCGGGAGTGGGGGCGACGATGTCATCGGCGAGCCCGAGTTCGGCGAGCAGCGCCGCGACCACCCCGCCGCGGACGGCGAAGCTCTCGGCGCCGGCATCCAGGGCGAGCCCGCCCACCTCGTGCCGCGCGACGGTTCCGCCGAGGCGATCGGATGCCTCGAACAGCGTCATAGCCGCGCCCGACGCCGCGAGCCGGCGCGCGACCACGAGCCCCGCGACGCCGCCTCCGACGACGGCGAAGCGACTGCTCGTGCGGGACTCAGCCATGCGCGTGGACGAACTCCACGATGCGCGTGAGCACGGTCGGGTCGGTGTCGGGCGGAACGCCGTGGCCGAGGTTCAGCACGTGCGCGCGGGCGGCGCGGCCGCGTTCGAGCACGTCGACGATGTGGGCTTCGAGCACCGGCCACGGGGCGCGGAGCAGTGCGGGGTCGATGTTGCCCTGCACCGAGACGTCGGGACCGAGGCGACGCACGGCTTCATCAAGGGGCAGGCGCCAGTCGACGCCGACCGTGTCGACGCCGACGTCGCGCATCGCGGCGAGAAGCTCGCCGGTGCCGACGCCGAAGTGCACGAGCGGCACGCCGAGCTCACGCACCGGCTCGAGCGCCCGCGCCGAGAACGGCGCGACGTGTCGGGTGTAGTCGGCGAGGCTCAGCGAACCCGCCCACGAGTCGAAGAGCTGCCCGGCGGACGCTCCGGCCTCGATCTGGGCGGCGAGGAATGCGCCGGTGATCTCGGCGCACCACGTCAGCAGCGCCGACCACGTCTCGGGATCGGAATGCATGAGGGCCCGGGTCCGCAGCTGCTCCTTCGACGGGCCGCCCTCCACCAGATACGACGCGAGGGTGTACGGCGCGCCGGCGAAGCCGATGAGCGGCGTGGTGCCGAGCTCGGCGACGGTGAGCGCGACGGCTTCGCGGATGGGTGCGAGCGCTTCGGGGTCGAGCGGCGGCAGGGCAGCGACATCCGCCGCCGTCCTCACCGGGTTCTCGAGAACCGGCCCACGGCCCGCGACGATGCGCACGTCGACGCCCGACAGACGCACTGGGATCACGATGTCGCTGAAGAAGATGCCCGCGTCGACGCCGTGGCGGCGCACCGGCTGCAGCGTGATCTCGCTGGCGAGCTCGGGATTCAGGCAGGCGTCGAGCATGTCGGTGCCCACGCGCAGCTCTCGGTACTCGGGCAGAGATCGTCCCGCCTGGCGCATGAACCACACCGGGGTGCGGCTCGGCCGATCGCCGCGGTACGCGCGTATCAGCGCGGGCGGATCGTTTCTCTGAAGAACGGAAGGGTGAGAGACATGCAAAGACACACGTTAAGATTAGAGTCGTGCTCCTCTGTCTGACCGCGAACCATCGGAACGCGAGCCTCGACGTCCTGGAGCGTCTCTCTGTGGGAGCGCCCACGGCGACGCGCGCCCTCGTGGATGACGAGCTGTTCGTGTCCGGCGCCGTCGTGCTCGCGACGTGCAACCGGTTCGAGGCGTATCTCGACATCGACGAGCCGCTCACCGGCGGCGAGGCCGTCGCGGTGGAGTCGGTCGTCGAGGCGATGGCCGCGGCATCCGATGTTCCCGTCGACCTGCTGCGCGCGTCCGTCGCGGTGCACCAGGGGGCGGATGCCGCAGCCCACCTGTTCGCCGTCACCAGCGGCCTCGAGTCGATGGTCGTCGGCGAAGACGAGATCTCCGGTCAGGTGCGTCGCGCTCTCGACGCCGCACGTGCCGACGGCATGACCAGCAGCGAGCTGGAACGCCTGTTCCAGAAGGCGACGCACACCAGTCGTGGCGTGCGCAACCGCACCCAGCTGCGCGGCGCCCACCGCTCACTCGTGCGGCTCGCGCTCGAGCTCGCCTCGAGCCGTGTCGCCGACTGGGCGGCCGCCCGCGTCGTGCTCGTGGGCACCGGGCGCTACGCCGCGCGCACCGTCGACGCCCTGCGCGCTCGCGGCGCCGGCGACGTGCACGTGTTCTCGCCGTCGGGGCGGGCCGAGGGATTCGCCGCCCAGCACGGACTCATCCCGGTGTCGGACTTCGCGGCGGCAGCGGCCGAGGCGGATGTCGTCATCACCTGCACCGCCGACGCCGTCGTGCACGCCGACGCCTTCGTTCCCGGGCGCCGCGTGCTCGTCATCGACCTCGGACTGCCCCGCAACGTGGACCCGGCCGTCGGCGCCGTGGCCGGTGTGGAGCTGCTCGACCTCGAGACGATCCGGCTGCATGCTCCGCTCCAGGAGTTCAACGCGCACGCCGACGCACGCGCCATCGTGGGGGACGCGGCGACCGAGTTCCACGCCGACCGCCTCGCAGGTCCGGCGATCACGGCGCTGCGCACCGACGTGCTGAAGACGCTCGACGACGAGATCGCGCGCGCCCGCTCACGCGGCGCGGGCGACGAGGTCGAGGCCGCGCTGCGGCACCTCGCCGGGGTGCTGCTGCACCAGCCGTCGGTGCGGATCCGCGAACTGGCGGTCGAGGGCCGGATCGACGAGGCGCGCGCGGCGCTGGAGCTGCTCCACGGGCTGTCGATCGACGCACCCGGCGCGGTCGACGCCGACGACGACTTGTGGGAAACGGCGTAGCGGAGACCTGGCGCCGCCAGCTGCGGTTGGGCATGCGCTCGGGCGTTTCGTCTCGCTCGTTCCTTGCTCGCTGAACGAGCGCGGGACGGTCGGCGTCGTCTCGCTCGGGCGAAGACGGGGCTGGGTCGTGGTGCGTCTCGCTCGGTCG
>NZ_MWLP01000148.1:0-796 GCF_010634885.1 Microbacterium sp. B35-04
CCGTGCGCGGCGACGGCTTCGCCATAGCGTCCTGCGGTGGTCCCGCCGCCCGCCATGGCGACGCGGGAATGGGCATCGATCTCGACGGAGCTGAGCCCTGAAACGTCGATGACCACGCCGTCGTCAGCTACCGACCGGCGGCCGAAGGAGTGGCCGCCGGCTCGCGTCGTGACCGGCAGTCCGCTCTCCACGAGCACAGGAAGGGCGCGCGCCACATCAACGGCGGTGCGCGGCCGGATGATCAGCGCCGGCCGGCGCGGCGGCCCGCCATAGACGGTGAGGGCAGCGACCGCGCCGGCGTCAGGAACCAGGACTTCGCCGTCGATGAGCTGGTCGAGCCGCGATGCGAGAGCGGAGGTGGAGTCACCCACGGATGCGCTGTAAATCGACATGATCCCTCAGTCTTTCGTTGGGCGTACAAATGATTGGTGGGGCCATCATATGGATGGTTGGCCGCACCAACAACCCCGTAAGATGCAGCTCATGGAGATCGCCTCGCGTGTCGCGGAGAAGCCCACATGGCTCGTCAACCGACTGAGCGCTCGAGCACATGCTCTGCTCGCCGAATCGTTTGCGGCGGCCGGAGTGCGCGGCTACCACTACCGCCTGCTCGCGGCGATGGAACAAGCAGGGCCAGTGAGTCAGGCCGACCTGGGCCGGCTCGCCGGCCTCGACCGGAGTGACGTCGTGGCGACGCTCGACGACTTGGTCCACTGGGGTCTTGCCCGTCGCGAGCCGGATCCGACCGACCGGCGAAGGAACGCGGTCATCGTCACCGACGCGGGCGTCGAACGAC
>NZ_MWLP01000149.1:0-10432 GCF_010634885.1 Microbacterium sp. B35-04
ATGGGGACCATTCCCCATGCCGGTCCCCAGGTCATCGCTGGACCGCGGTCTGCGGCACCTCCAGCGTGGACCCCTCGACGAGCGGCATCTGCACCGTGACGGCGCGCCCCGACTGGACGAAGATGCCGCGGCCCTCGGGGAAGTCCGAGCGCTTGACCTTCGGGAACGGCACCTTGAAGATGGCGTCGCCGTCGAAGGCGTCCGGACGCAGCACGATGCCCTTGCGGCCGCCCTTGAAGTCGCCGATGAGCCCGAACCCGCTGGCGATCTGGCTGACGTCGGCATCGCCGATGAGCAGGTGCTCGCTGCGGTTGACCGCCTGGAACAGCGCCTTGAGCGGGCGCTCGGCGGGCGTGTCGGCGAACTGCGGGACGTCCTCGATGACGATCAGGAGCCTCGCCTCGAGCGACTCGTCGCCGACCAGGTCGGCGAGCTCGGTCGCCAGGTCCTTCGCCTCGTCGGGAGTCGTCGCGCTGCGCATCCACGGCGCGAACTCCTTGAGCTGCGAGCGGCGCCCGCCGAAGTGGAACAGCCGCACGCCGGGATCGAAGCGCGTCATCGAGGTGATGAGCGCCTTCATCGCGTTCGTCTTGCCCGACAGCGGCGGTCCCGTCACCACGAACGTGCCGATGGGATCGAAGTCGCGCGCCGCGAGGGTGTCCTCGGCGACGCCGAGCGCGGGGAAGGCGCCGATGCGATCCGGCATGGCCGTGGACTGCAGCCGTGTGGGGAGTGACCCGATCTCCTCGACCTCGCGGGCGCCCGCAGCACGGAGATCCTGCGCCCACTGGGTGAGCAGCTTGGTCTGCTCCGCCACGTTCGGCGTGCCGCCGAGCACGGCGATCTGGGTCTCGAAGCCGTCCACGATGGCCCGCCCGGGCGCCGAGCGCTCGTCGAGGACATCCTTGGGCGCGTTGAGCAAGGCGTAGGCGTTCTCGTCCGAGAGTCGCAGCACGACCCGGCGGGACACGTTCGAGCTGATGGCGGTCGGGACCGATCCCGACCGGTCGGCGGTGGCGACGACGTGCACACCGAGGGGGCGGCCCTCCCCCAGGATGCGCATGAACGCCTGGTAGAACGGCATCCGTGCGGTCGTGGACTCCCACTCTGCACGGAACTGCGGCAGGCCGTCCAGGAGCACGATGATGCGCGCCTCGTCGCGGCCGGTCAGCTGGCGGTATTCGGCGATGCTCGACGCGTTGGCGGCGCTGAAGCGCTTGCCCCGGTCGTCGAGGATGGCGCCCAGCGAACGCATGATGCGCTGCACGCGCTCGGCGTCATCCCCGGGGATGATGGAGCCGACGTGCGGCAGCACCTCGAGGCTCTTCAGCGCGCCGGCGCCGAAATCGAGCCCGTACACGGCCACGTTCTCCGGGCGGCGGCCCGTCGCCGCTGCGATCGCGACGGTGCGCAGCACCGTCGACTTGCCCGAACCGCTGGTGCCGTACACGAGGAGCGAGCCGTCGCGGTCGGGCTCGAAGTACACCGGCTCCTGCAGTTGACGCTCGGGAACGTCGCGCTTGCCGAGCAGGATGAACCCGGAGCGCCCGGCCCGCAGCTGGCGGATGTCGACCGTGGTCTCGAGGTCGTCGAGCCACGGGCGGCGCGGCGCGGGGATGCGCGCCGCGTCGGCAGCCGCCACGAGCGTCGCCACGATGCGCTTCTGGTCGTTGGGGCCGGGGTCGACGTCGTGCGAATCGGACTCACCCGAGTCGGGGAGCTCCCATCGCTGCACCGACCCGAACCGCAGCTGTGCGACGGCGACGTCCGCCGCGGGTGCCTCATCGCTGCTCCATCCGCCGGCGTAGGCGGACTGGAACGAGACGAGACGACCCGGTCCGGTCTTGGCGATTCCACGGCCGGGGATGCCGGGGTCGAAGCGCGCGGCCACCGGATCGCCCACGACGTCCTTCGAGTCGGACTCGTCGGCCATACGCAGCGCGACCCGCAGGTTGGTGTTGGCGCGCAGGTTGTCCTTGATCACGCCGGCGGGGCGCTGGGTGGCCATGATCAGGTGGATGCCGAGGGACCGGCCGCGCTGGGCGATGTCGACGACGCCGTCGACGAACTCCGGCACCTCGCCGGCGAGCGCGGCGAACTCGTCGATGACGAGGACCAGCGCGGGCGGGGTGTCGGGATCGCGCCGCTTCTCCAGCTCGAGGAGGTCCTTCGCCTTCTTGCGGTTGAACAGGTGCTCGCGGTGGTGCAGCTCGGCGCGCAGGCTGGTCAGCGCGCGGCGGACGAGGTGCGGGCTCAGGTCGGTCACGAGTCCCACGCAGTGCGGCAGGTCGACGCAGTCGGCGAACGCCGAGCCGCCCTTGTAGTCGACGAAGAGGAACGTGACCCGGTCGGGGCTGTGAGCCGCCGCCATGCCGAGCACCCACGCCTGCAGGAACTCGGACTTGCCTGCTCCGGTGGTGCCGCCCACCAGGGCGTGCGGGCCCTGTGTCCGCAGGTCGAGCGCCATCGCGTCGGTGGCGCCCTGGCCGACGATCGCGCGCAGCGTGCCCGCCTTCTTCAGCCGCGGCAGGACGGTGCCCGAGCGATCCAGGATGGTGTTGTTCTCGCGCCAGCGCTCGATCGCGAAGGAGGGCTCCGAGGCCATCTCCGATCCGACGAGGGAGAGGAACATCACGGAGTTCGGGATGTCGGACGAGTCCTCGATCACGGTGCTGGAGTCCACCACCGGCGCGAGCCGCTTCGCGAGGACCGTCATCAGCTCGTTCGAGACACCCTCCACCGCCGTGTCGGGATAGTCGACGCCGCTGCGGACCGTCCCGGCGCGCGCGCGCTCGAGCCCGTTCGTGACGTCGAGGAAGCTGCGGCACACCGCCGGCAGCGCATCGACCATCGGGGCGACGAACAGTCCGTACACGCCGACGTCGGCGCCGCGCTCGAGCACCTGGGTCAGTCGGGCCCGGTCGACGGGCGCGTCGGCGGTGACGATGACGACGACCGCCGTCTGGCCGGGGAAGGTGGCCTCTTCAGCGGCGCGGCGCACGTCGGTGCCGTAGCGCATCGGATCCCAGTCGTCGGCGAGGGGCAGTCGCGGCGACGACGCCGCCTTCGACCGCTGCATCACCAGTTCCTCCAGGCCCGAGAGCAGCGCCGCGCCGGTCGACGCCGAGTCCGACAGCGGCATGTCGCGGAACGGGCTGCGCTCGCTGGAGGTGTGGGGCAGCCACTTGAGCCACTCGAGCTGCGTCGCCCACCGGGGCTCGGTCAGCGCGATGGCGACCAGCTCGTTGGGAGAGTGCAGGCCGAACAGCTGCACGCAGAGGCCGCGCAGCGCATCGGCGGCCTCGCGATCGCCGCCGGCGACGCCGATCACACCCACGCTCTGCAGCGACTCCAGCACCGGGACGCCGTCGATGGTGCGGTAGCGGTCTCGCAGCCGGTCGACGCGATCGACGAACTCCTGCAGTGCCTCCGGCGTCTCAGAGCGCTTCACCGTCGTGCGAGACGGGGCCTCGGTGATGCCCAGCCGCACCGAGAGGAAGTTCCAGTGCTCGGGGCGTCGTGTCCACAGCATCGGGCCGAGCCGCATCGCCTCCTCGAATACCACCGCCACAGGCGGGGCCTCCGCGTTGCGGATCTCGCGCTCGCGCGGGCGCTCGCGGTAGAGCGTCTCTTCGAGCTCTTCGAACGTGCGCTCGAAGATCTCCGTCTCTTTGCGGGCGCGCTGGCCCACCTGTGTGCGCTGGGAGATGAAGTTGCCGAGCAGCATCAGCGGCGACATGATGACGACGAGGAGCGACCGCGGGTTGCCGTTCATCGCGAACAGCGCCATGCCGAGGATGAGCGGTGCGACGAGCATCGGCCACGGGAACAGGCGCGTGACCGGATCCTTCGGCATCCGCGGCTCCGGGAGCTCTTCGCCGATGTAGCGAGGCTCGACGCGCGGGCTGCGGTTGAACAGCAGCGATCCGCCGCGCTCGAGCACCGGGTCCTGCTCTACAGGGGCGAAGCCCTGGACCATGCGGACGACCACGTCGGTGTCGCCGAGCGAGAACCGCTGCCCCGGGATGACGCGGAGGCGCTGGACCAGACCGCCGTCGACCACGATGCCGTTGGCCGAGTTCAGGTCGACGAGCTCCACCGAACCGCCGACCTCGATGCGCGCATGCACCTTGGAGATGAGCGGGTCATCGAGCACGAGGTCGTTGCCGGCGGCGCGCCCGATGGTGAAGTGGCCGCGCGGCAGCGGGAACTCGCGGCCGACGAGCGGGCCGCCGACGACCGAGAGGATGGCGGCCGGCGGGCCGCCGACCGCCCGCGACGTCACGTAGTCCTCTCCGAGGTTAACGATCGATGCGATGAAGCCCGAGCCGACCGCGGCGTCGCTGATCAGCATGTCGGGGGCGAGCATGGTGAAGGTCGACGAGGTGGGCGGTGCCACCTTGAGCGTCAGCACGTCACGCGGAGAGGCGGACGTCTCGCGCGCTGGGTCGGTCTCGACGATGTGCCGGGCCACGTCCTGCACGGTCGCCGTGGTGTCAGAGGTGACGACGATGTCGATCTGCTGCGCGTCTCGCCGCTGGAGTGTGAGTCTGAGTCTCATGCGTTGTCCTCGGGGTCTGCGTCAGCCGATGCGGATGAGGGCTCGCCGGTCGCCCAGCAGGAGCGTGTCGCCGCTGCGGACCGTGACCCCCTGACCAGGCGGAAGGGAGTGCTCCGCGCCATCGCGGATGAGCGCGCTGCCATTCGTCGATGCACGGTCCACGGCGATGATGGCGCCGCCCGTGCGCAGCAGCGCGAGATGGGTCTTGGAGATCGACTTCGTCGGGTCCTCGATCGGGACGAGGGTGAGCCCGTTGTCGCCCGGCGCGGGCGAGGGATCGCGGCCGATCAAAATGCCGGCGCCGGGGAGGGCGATGCGCGCGCCGGTGTCGAGCTCCAGCACGACAGCCGGGGACGACGCATCGGCCACGAGCGGCGCGGCGACGGGCGGCTGGCCTGGGCGTGCCGGCGCGGCAGGACGCGCCGCGGCGGGCAGCGGCGGCCCGGCGGGCGGCGCCGCGTCCGGCAGCAGCCGCGGGGGTGTCCAGGGGATGCCAGGGCCCGGCCCCGCTGCCGCCGTCGACGAGGCGACGGCGGGATGGACCGATGCGCGGTTCCCTGGTGCGGGAGCTCCCGCACCAGCGGCACCAGGATCCACGGCCGCTGCGCTCGGTGCGACGGCCGCGGCACCCGCTCCGCCCGGCGCGGTGCTCGCGGGTTGCGCCTCCCCGCGGGGCGCGCCGACGACTCCCCCGCTGCTGCGGGTGACGGGGATGTAGGCGCCGGAGGCAGGGGCCACCGCCGAGGTCGCGAGCGAGGGCAGCTCGCTGCGCTCGTCGGCGAGATCCGTCGCCGCCGTCTTGCGAGCGATCCGCATGCGCTTCACGTCGTAGGGGTTGAGGCCCTTCCGCACGTCTACGAACCAGGTGGCGCCCGCCATGTCGGCCCATCCGCGCCCTCGACGTTCCGGGTCGAACAGTGGGGAGCACGCGATCACGAGAACGGGTCCGACGAGGGGGACGAGGAAGCTGGCGCCGAGCACCAGGTACCTCACGACCGCGCCCCGCCAGAATCCGGGCCGCTCCAGCGTGCGCACGTTGACCGAGCGGATGCCGGTCGCGGCCTTGCCCACAGTGGTGCCCTTGCGCCCGTGGAGGATCAGCTGCAGGACGACGAACGCGGTCGTCAGGGCCGATGACGCGGCCGTGCACGCGATCACGAGGCCGAGGTTGCCGGCTTCCGTGAGCGCTGCGGCCGGATCGGCGGACGCGGCGGCGGCGAGGAGCACCGGAAGCGAGACGAGCAGCAGCGGAAGCTGGAGCACCACGAGGATGCCCAGCTCGATCGATGTCGCCAGCACGCGCCGTCCGAAGGGCGCCATGCGCAGCCCGAGGGACGCGGCATACTCCGGCCTCGGCCGACCGCGTCCATCGAGGCCCTCGACGGTGTGTGTCGAGTCGTCGATCTCCCAAATCACCGGATCCTCCTGGCGAACGCTCCGCATCGACCCTATCCGGCCGACAGCACGGCTCCCGCCCGGAGCGGGGACATGGGGAAATGGACCCATGCCGCCGGGAACCGGGCGCCGACCGCGTCGCGAGCGACGGTGGTCTCAGTGGAAGAAGTGACGCTCCCCGGTGAAGAACATCGTGACGTTCGCCGCCTTCGCCGCGGCGACGACCTCGTCGTCGCGCACGGAACCGCCCGGCTGGATGATCGCGGAGATTCCGGCGTCGAGCAGGATCTGGGGTCCGTCGGCGAACGGGAAGAACGCGTCGGATGCCGCAACCGATCCGGCGGCGCGGTCGCCGGCCCGCTCGACTGCGAGCCGGCACGAGTCGACGCGGTTGACCTGGCCCATACCGATGCCGACCGTCGCGGAGTTCTTCGCGAGCACGATGGCGTTCGACTTGACGGCACGGCACGCCTTCCACGCGAAGATGAGGCTCGTCATGTCCTCGTCGGCCGGGCGCTCGCCCGAGACGAGCTGCCAGTCCTTCGCGACCGAATCGATGTCGTCGGGGAAGCGGTCGGCGTCCTGCAGCAGCAGACCGCCCGACACCAGGCGCACGTCCATGCGCTCCTGCTGCCAGTCCTCGGGCAGCTGCAGCAGGCGCAGGTTCTTCTTCGCCTTGAAGACCTCCAGCGCTGCCGGCTCGAACGACGGGGCGACGATGACCTCGGTGAAGATGTCCTTGAGGTTCTCCGCCATCTTGAGGGTGACGGTGCCGTTGGCCGCGATCACTCCGCCGTATGCCGACACCGGGTCGCACTCGTGCGCGCGCAGGTGCGCGCTCGCGATCGGGTCGAGCGCGTTGGGGGCCGTGACCGCGATGCCGCAAGGGTTCGCGTGCTTGATGATCGCGACGGCGGGCTTGACCATGTCGAACGCGGCCCGCAGCGCGGCGTCTGCGTCGACGTAGTTGTTGTACGACATCTCCTTGCCCTGCAGCTGGGTCGCCTGGGCGATGCCGTGGCCCCCGTTGCGGGTGTAGATCGCGGCGCGCTGGTGCGCGTTCTCGCCGTAGCGGAGGGTCGCCAGGCGCTCGGCCTTGATCGTCAGGTGCTCGGGCAGGTCGGTCTGGGTGAGCGTGCCTTCCGAGAACCAGGTCGCGACCGCCCGGTCGTACTCGGCGGTGTGGGCGAAGGCGCGTGCGGCGAGCTCGCGACGCTGCACCAGGCTCGTGCCGCCGGCGCGCACCGCGTCGATGACGGCCGGGTACGACGACGGCGACACGACGATCGCGACGTTGGCGTAGTTCTTGGCCGATGCCCGCACCATGGCCGGGCCGCCGATGTCGATCTGCTCGACGACGTCGTCGCCCTGGGCGCCGGAGCGCACCGTCTCGACGAACGGGTACAGGTTGACCACGACGAGCTCGAACGGCGCGATCTCGAGCTCGTCCAGCTGGCGCTCGTGGTCTTCGAGCCGCAGGTCGGCGAGTAGGCCGGCGTGCACGCTCGGGTGCAGCGTCTTGACGCGGCCGTCGAGCGACTCCGGGAAGCCGGTGACGCTCGACACGTCGGTGACGGTGTGACCCGCCTCACGCAGCAGGGTCGCCGAGCCGCCCGTCGACACGATCTCGACGCCCGCCGCGGCGAGCGCCTCGCCGAGGGCGAGCAGATCTGTCTTGTCGCTCACCGAGACGAGGGCACGGCGCACCGGGACGACGTCGCGGGAGCGGTACAGGGCGGGGTCGTGGCTCGGTCCGGCCATGGCGGATCTCCTCGGTGGGATAGGGGTTCAGAGCTGGGCGTTCGCGGACGCCGCCGCGAGATCGAGGTCGCCGGTCGCGACGCGGCGCACCACGTCGATGAGCAGGCGGCGTTCGACGGGCTTGATGCGGTCATGCAGCGCGTGCTCGTCGTCACCGGGGAGCACGGGCACGCGCTCCTGGGCGAGGATCGGCCCGGAGTCGACGCCGTTGTCGACGATGATGACGCTGGCCCCGGTCTGCGCCACGCCGGCGGCGAGTGCGTCGCGGACGCCGTGCGCGCCGGGGAATTCGGGCAGGTACGCCGGGTGCGTGTTGACGATGCGCGGCGACCAGGCGTCGACGAGCTCAGCGGGCAGCAGCCGCATCAGCCCGCTCAGCACGACGAGGTCGGGCCGCCAGACCTCGAGCTGGGCGCCGAGCTCGGCGCCCCACTCCTCGCGGCTCGCGAACCGCGAGAACGGCACCATGAACGTCGGGATGCTGTACTCCTCGGCGTGCGCGAAGCCATCGGCCTCGCGATCGGCACCGACGGCGACGACGCGGGCGGGGAACTCGGGATCGGCCGCCGCGTCGAGCAGAGCACGCAGATTCGACCCTGTGCCCGAGATGAGGACGGCGACCGTGAGCACCCGCCTAGTTTAGTGGGAACCATCCCTCTCGCCGGGCGGCGTCACTGGGAACCGTCCGTCTCACCGGGCGGCGGCAGCAGGGGCAGGTCGATCGGCTCGGTCCGCGCGTCCGCCGCGGCAGCACCGGCAATCGGCGTCGGTGCCGCCTCGCGGGCCGCGTGGACGACCTTCGGCCGGTCCGACGCCTCGTCGGCGGCACGGCGACCGGTCCACCCCGCAGCGAGCGCCGACAGGGCCGGATCATCAGCGGCCGCCGGCTCGACGGTCGGGGGTTCGTCCGACGCCGCAGGCGCGGACGCCGCGTCGGCCGCCCTCCGCTCTCCGCGCACGCTCCGCGGGGCGAGCAGCAGGATCGAGGCGCCGAGCAGAACCTCCAGCCCCACGGCCAGAGCGACTGGGCCGGGCTCCGGGCCGAGGCTGCTGAGCCGGCCGGGGCCGAGTGAGCCGGAGGCGGCGAAGGCGAGGAGTGCGGCCGCACCGCCGGCGACCAGGGCGATTCCCCCCGTGACCACGACGCGCGCGCCGATCGGGTCCTCCGGAGCGGGCTCGCGATCGAAGGGAGCGGACGGCTCCGCGGTCGGAGCACTGTCGGCCGGCGGCGAGGTGGAGAGCAGTCCACTGAGCGCCGCCGTCCTCGACGGGTCGAGGCGGGAGAACGCCGTCGCCGGGGCCGGCGAGGTCGAGGGCTGCCGGGACCTGTCCGACGATGTCCCGCTCGGATGCAGCAGCCGCGAGCGTGCGATCCACCCGGCGAATGCGCCGACGGCGACCGGCAGCAGCGCGAGCAGCAGCAGCCACGACGTCGTGGAGTCCGGCACGGCGCCCAGCGCGGGAAGCCCGGGCACCACGCCCACCTGTGTACCGGCGGGCGACACCGAGGTGCCCTCGCCGACCGCGAACCCCGGGCCCGCGACGAAGCTCAGGCCCCACACGGCGAGAGTCGGCACGTAGGCGAGCTGCGCGATCGTGAGCACCGTGGCGCCGAGCGCATCGACGTCGCCGGCCTGGAAGAGCGCGACGATCTGGCCCGCGCGTGCGAACAGCGCCACGGCGGCGATTGCGGCACCCACGCCGATGAGGCTCACGACCACCACCGCGGAGCCGCGCGCGATCAGCGCAGGCACCTCACCCCACCCATGAGGGAGGGCTTCGGTCCGGTCACGCAGCCGGGCGATCGCCCCAGAACCGGCTTCCGACCACTCCGTCACGACCGCCGCGGCGAGCGCGGGAAGGGCGAAGACGAGCGTCGGGATCAGGATCGCCTGCCACGTCTCGGCGTGCGCGACATCGTTCGCGCCCGAGAGGGCGGCGCCCGTCGCCAGCGCCGCGAAGACGACGGTGGACGTCGCCACGCCCGTGAGCCAGGCGTCCGCGTGCGAGGCGCGTGCGCCCGAGCGGGCGGCGAAGATCGCCGTGAACCCGGCGAACGCGAGCGGGGCGAGCGACAGGACGAAGGATGCCGCATCCCCGCTGATCCCGGTCGCCGCCAGGTAGTCGGGCGGCAGGGCGATGTGCAGCGGCACGAGGTTGCCGAGCTGCCACACCGACACCGCGGAGGGCCACAGCACTCCCCAGTCCGCTTCGCCGCCGAACCCGAAGACCCACAGCAGCGTGAGCGGCGCGAGGGTCGCGGCAAGGCCGACGGCGACCGCGATGGCGGCGTCGACGGCGGCAAGGAGGGCGACGATGAGGCGATGCATGCGCCATCGACCCTACTTCGAGGGGCGGCGCCGTCCCGGGCGCGTCCGCGCCGTGGTGCGGCATCCGCCAGCGAATCCTCAGCTTCGCGCGCGAACGACTAACGTTTCAGGTCGGAGGTCCACAGACATGAGCACAGCCCCGTCCTCGGCATCGAACGCGCCCGAAGCGCCCGAGAACCCCGAGCCGGCACAGCCGAAGAACGGCTTCGACAGCTTCTTTGAGATCACGCGTCGCGGTTCGACCATCGGCACCGAGGTCCGCGGCGGTGTGGTGACCTTCGTCACGATGGCGTACATCGTCATCCTGAACCCGATCATCCTCTCCAGCGGAACGGATGTCGCGGGCGACACCCTCGGCTTCGCCCAGGTCGCCGCGACGACGGCG
>NZ_MWLP01000015.1:0-32817 GCF_010634885.1 Microbacterium sp. B35-04
AGTCCAGTGGATCTTTCCGCTCCGGAAGTCTTGGTAGCACCCACCACTGGCGATCCCGCAGACGACATCCTGCAGTGCCGGTCCGAGAACACCGCTCTCCCCGCCGAGAGACAGGTATGCAGCACGAATGGCGGACGCGCCGGAATTTGCCTGCGGGGAGCCGAACCAATCCGTGAAGTACTGGAAGAAGTTGCGGTTGCCGTAGGCCGAGCATCCGTCGCCCTCACCGTAACCCGCTCGCAACGCCGCGGCGTTCGGCTGGTATGGCGTGTAGTAGTAGAGGTTTGCGGTCGCCTGATTCTGAATGTAAACCGGTGACGAGCCGCAGGCGGCGTTCGGATGCCAGCGCACGTTCCAGGTCTTGCCGGGCGCGTACCAGGTGAAGTACTGGCTCGTTCCGGGCGGGTTGGCGTACCGCTTCAGTTGCCACGCGGCGCCGTAGACCTGGTTGAAGAAACCGTAGTACCGGGTGTCGCAGGCGGCTGTGTCGGGACATCCCTGCCCCATGGCGATCGTGTAGCGCCAGTCGGACGGCCACGTGTGCGTGACCAGTCCCTGCTCCTTCTGCAACATGACTATCAGCGCCTGCGGGTTGATGCCGCACGCTTGTGCCACCTTGTAGATGATCGCCGATGCCCGTTCGCGCATCCCCCCCGGGTAGGCGCCGCACATGGCGTCCGCGCTCGTCGCGCGAGATGTGTCGTACCAGTCCTTCAGGCAGACATAGCCCGACTGGCACGTCGGCACCTTCGACTGCAGGAACTGCTGGATCTGCCCTTCGCTCATCGTGTTGCGGTCGGAGAAGACGGCGTCGCTGATGATGTTGCCCGGTTGGAACTTGGAGAGGTCCGCGGCCCGCACGATGCTGGCATCGACGATGCCGGCGGCCGACTCCCCGGCTGCCGTCGCCGATGCCTCGGAGGATCCCGCGACCCCTGAGAGGACGCCCGCGAGGAGCGACACCAGTGCTGCGCACACCACCAGCAGAGACCGCGCTCGCGCGGCCATGGCACGTTTCCGACCCCCCGGCATGCGACCAGTGTGGCGCATGTGAAAGCCCACGACCAGCAGATTCGAGAATCTGATCGCCTTTCAAGCCTGCAACTGTCCGCTTCAGGCTCGACCGATCTACAGCTCGGCGTGCAGCATCCAGACCTTGTCGGCGGCTTCACGCCACGAAAACGCCCGTCCTCGATCCCCCGCGAGCACGCCCAGTCGCTCGGCGGCGGCGGTCGAGCCCAGCGACGCGGCCAAAGCTGCCCCGAGGCCGTCGACAAGACTCGACGCGTCGGTTCCCGCGATGAGGACCCCGCCCTCGGCGACCACGTCGCTGTGCACCCCGGACGACGCCGCGATGACCGGCACGCCGAGCGTCAGGGCGTCCACGACGCGCCAGGGGAACGCCGCGCGCCGCGACGGCGCGACGAACGCGACGGCTGCGCCGAACACCGCGGCACGATCCTCCACCGACAGCACCCCGCGCACGTGCAGCCCGCGTTCGGGGATCCCGGCCGCTGAGGCGAGGTCCGCAACCGCCGGCTCGTGGCCTTCTTCGACGTCGATCACCACGACAGGCAGGTCGACACCGGATGCCGCCACCGCCGCGAGTCCGGCATCCAACCCCTCAGAACCCAGCGGCCCGCCGGCCAAGAGGATGAACCCCTCGGGCAGGCCGAGTTCGCGACGGCGGCCGACCTCGTCCACCGGCACCGAGAAGCCCAGGGGGGACGCGCCCGCGATCACACGCATCCGGTCACCGAGCCCAGGGGCGATCTCCGCCACCCGGGCCGCCAGCGAATGCGTCGGCACCACCACGGCGTCGGCGTGCTTCACCGCGCGCTTGAGCATCGCCTTGTGCCACGCGACGACGGGGCGCGGCAGCTCGGCGGGCGACTCCCACGGGCGCAGATCCCACACGGTCACCACGGTCTGATCGTTGTCGTGCAGGCGGTCATGACGCACGAGCGGCGCGAAGAGCGACGGCGCGTGGATCATGCCGCCGCCGATGCCGGTGCCCACGCCGAGCTGCAATGCGGCCGACAGCTCGCGCCGCGGGAGTGCCGTGCGCCGCACGCCGGCCAACCCGGGAACGGCAGCCAATGCCTCATCCGAGCCGCCGGCCGGCGCGATGGCCTCGACCTCGCAACCGGAGGGGGCGCCGATCACGAGCGCCCGCGCGAGCTCGCGCGACGCCTCGGCGAGCTCGGGCTCGGTCGGCGCAACGAGCTGGTCGAGCACGACGCGCAGCGTGGCCACCACGGGTCACCCCTCCGGCGTGGGGGTCGGCGGGTGGAGGGTCGTCTGCACGAGGTCGGCGATGTACGCGTAGTCGGGGTTGAACTCGTCGATGCCCTCTGCCGGGGTCAGCTCGATCGTCTGCACCGGCTGCTCCTTGGCCTTCAACCCGAGGTCGACGAGCGTCGGGATGAACGACTGGGGCAGGTCCGTCTTGACGAGGTCCGCACCCGCCGTGGCGACATCCTGGAAGCGCGTGAGCACGACCTGCGGCGTGAACTGCGCGAGGATCGCCTCCTGCAGCTCGCGCTGACGCCTCATGCGATCGAAATCGCTCGTCGTGTACCGCGAGCGGGCGTACCACTGGGCGGTGTCGCCGTCCATGTGCTGCGCGCCCGGTTCGATCCACCCGATGGCCCAGTCCTCAGCGGGCTCACCGGGGTACGACGGCCCGCCGCCCTTGGGCAGACGCTCGGTGACCGTGATGTCGACGCCGCCGAGCGCATCCACGAGCGCAGCGAAGCCGTGCATGTCGACGAAGACGTAGTACGGGATCTCGATGCCGAGGATGCCCTCCGCCGCGTCCTTCGTCGCCTCGATGCCCGGCTCCGAGCCCTGGGCCTCGGCATCCGGATACAGCGTCTTTCCGTCCTCGCAGACCTCGACCTCGGTGCGGAGCTGATTGATCCCACTCCCCCACCCGCAGGTCGGATCGGCGTGGCCCTCGTGTCCGTCGGGGTATCTGTCCTGCAGCGGACCCTCCGCGAACGGGAAGTTCGGCATGTCGCGAGGGATGCCGGTGATCGTGGTCGCGCCCGTCTCGGCGTTGACCGACACCACCGAGATGCTGTCGAACCTCATCGAGTCGCGGCCCTCGCCGCTGTCGGCGCCCAGCAGCAGGATGTTGTAGTAGCCCTCGGACGGCGCCACCGTCGGGCCGCTGGCGCCGAAAACCGTGCTGATGGTGCTGCGCACCGCGCCGACGGTGGTCGCGGCGTACGCGGCGGTGCCGCTGGCCACGACCATCAGCCCGATGGCGACGAGCGCAATCCCGAACCGCGCGCCGCGTCCCGTCTTGACGAGACGCACGAGCCGAAGCGTGTCGATGGTGAGCACGCCCCACAGCACCGCGTAGCCGATGAGCAGTCCCTGCGCCAGCAGCAGCGGGAGGGGTCGCAGCAATGCGAGCCAGTCGGGCAGCCACGCGCTCGTGACGATGCTGAGTCCCGCGGTCGGGGCGAGCAGCGCGAACAGCACCGCGATCACGAGGAGCACCCACATCAGCAGCGTCGCGCCGATGCCGAAGCGTCCGAGCCTGCGGTTGCCGGCGAGCACCTGCGCGGACCCGGGAATGAGGAAGTTCAGCGCGACCAGCCACCACCCGCGGCGCGTCATGACCGCGCGGGACGAGGCATCCGGATTCCGCATCGGGCGCTCCTCGACGACGCCCGGCTTTACCAGGCGTGCTTTTGCGCTCGGCGGGCTCATGACGCTCACAGCGACTCCTTGAGCCGCCGGTTCTTCTGCTCGACCTGCGCTTCGAGGTCTCGGGCATAGGCCTCGACTCGATCAGCGATCGCGTCGTCGGCGGCCCCGAGGATCCGCGCGGCGAGCAGTCCGGCGTTCTTCGCGCCGTTGATGGAGACGGTGGCGACCGGGATGCCGGCGGGCATCTGCACGATGCTGAGCAGCGAGTCCATCCCGTCGAGGGTCGCGAGCTGCACGGGCACGCCGACGACGGGGAGTGCGGTGAGCGAGGCCAGCATGCCGGGAAGGTGCGCGGCTCCGCCGGCACCGGCGATGATGACGCGCAGGCCGCGCGAGCGGGCTTCACGGCCGTAACGCAGGAGCTTGTCGGGGGTGCGATGCGCCGAGACGACCTCGACCTCGTGCGGAATCCCGAAGTCCGTGAGCGCCTGCGAGGCATCGCTCATGACCCGCCAGTCGGAGTCGGAGCCCATGACGACGCCGACGAGCGGCGCCTCGGAGGAATGGAGGGGCCGCGATTCAGCAGAGGGCGCAGTCACCTGTCAAGGCTAGGGGCGAAGGCTGGAAGATCCCCGCAACGGCGCGGCCGTTCCGGTCGTTGAGCGAGGAACGAGACGAAACGCCCGCACCCGATGCACGACTTGGGCTCAACCCCTGTCGTCTCGCGTTTCGACTCGCAAGCTCGCTCAACGACCGAAGCATCGGCCCGACCGCGGGCCTCGGATCAGTCCTGGAAGAAGGATGCCGCGGCCCGGGCCCGGTACGCCACGTCGTCGAGGTCGTCGCCGATGACGTTGATGTGCCCGACCTTGCGCCCGGGGCGGGACGCCTTGCCGTAGGTGTGGACCTTGGCCTGCGGGTGCTCCTGCATGGCCGCGGTGAAGCGCGCGTCGAGAGGATCCTCGGTCGGGCCCCCCAGGATGTTCACCATCACCGCCCACTCGGCGACCGGTTCCGTCCCGCCGAGCGGAAGATCGAGCACGGCGCGCAGGTGCTGCTCGAACTGGCTCGTGACGGCGCCGTCCTGGCTCCAATGTCCGCTGTTGTGCGGGCGCATCGCCAGCTCGTTCACCAGGAGCCGTTCGTCGGTGGTCTCGAACAGCTCGACGGCCAGCATCCCGGTCACGCCGAGGCCCTCGGCGATCCCGACGCCGATCTCGGCGGCCACCTGCTGCAGGCGTCCGCTCGAGTGAGGAGCCGGCGCGATCACCTCGGCGCAGACGCCGTCGCGCTGCACGGTCTCGACGACCGGGTAGGCCCCCATGGCGCCGGAGGGGCGGCGGGCCACCTGCTGCGCGAGCTCGCGCGTGAAGTCGACGAGCTCCTCGACGAGGAGGGCGCCGCCATGGGCGTCCTCGGCGAGCGTCGCGAACCAGTCGTCGGCTTCGGTGCCTGCCGACACCACGCGGACGCCCTTGCCGTCGTAGCCGCCCCGAGGGGTCTTGACGACGGCGCGGCCGCCGTGGTCGTCGATGAAGGCCTGCAGCTCGTCAGCGTCCGTGACGGCCGCCCAGTCGGGCTGCGGCATCCCGAGCTCCTGCAGGCGGGCCCGCATGACGAGCTTGTCCTGCGCGAACTTCAGCGCGTCGGGGCCGGGGTGCACCGCGACCCCTTCGCCGACGAGGGCGGCGAGGACGTCCTGCGGAACGTGCTCATGGTCGAAGGTCACGACGTCGACGTCGCGCGCGAACGCGAGCACCGTGGCGGCGTCGCGGTAGTCGCCGACGGCGGTGGCGGCAAGGGATGCCGACATCCCCTCGTCTTCGGCGAGCACCCGCAGCTCGACCCCGAGCTCGACCGCCGGCGCGATCATCATGCGGGCCAGCTGCCCGCCCCCGACGACTCCGACTCGCAGCGCCATGCACTCTCCCTCTCGCCTTGAAGCTCCCTCCATCATCCCGCACGACGGGATGACGAACGAGCCGCAGTCAGGCCTGCGGGAGGGGCGGCCGTGGCGGGACCCCGGGCGGCGGGCCCGGTGGCAACGGCTGAGCGTCGCGGTGCGCGAGGATCTGGTTCACTTCGACCTGATCGACGAGCGCCTCGTGCACGAGGTCGGCGCTGGGGATGTTGGCGAGCCGCAGCGGCTCGTCGATGCCGTTGCTGAGGGTGATCGTGCCGGCACCCCAGATGCGCTGCAACAGGCCGCGATGCACCTTGAGCGTGTACCCCCGGACGTGGGCGAGCTCACGGCGCTTCACCGCGAACACCCCCCGACGCTCCATCACGCGCCGTGTCGTGATCGTGTATACGTGCCCCCACCACACCAGGTACGGAAGGAGGACGAGCACCAGCACCACGCCGGCGGCAGCGGCCAGCAGCATCCAGTTCTCGAAGGGCGCCGGAAGGTTGCCGTAGAAGTACCCGCAGGCGCCGGCCACCGCCATGAGCACCAGCACCGACCATGCGAGCCGGCGCGCGTGCGGGCGGAACCGCGCGACGAGCCGCTCCGGCGTCGGTGCGCCGGGCGCCGGTGTGAGCGGTCTGCCGCCGTAGCTCGTCGGCTGCGTCATGTCCCCATTGTGCGACGAGCCGCAGACACTTCGGGGCGCACCCGCCGTTTTCCGTCATGCCGGCACGTTTCGTACCGCTCGGTCGACGAGCGTGACCGGGATGCCTTGGACCGGCGTGTGCGCCGGGTGCAGGCGTTTCGTCTCGCTCGTTCCTCGCTCGCTCAACGACGGGGCTCAGGATGCGCTCGCTCAACGACCGGGACTCAGGAGACGACGGGACGCGCCCTGACGTGCACGACGTCGCCGGCCGACACCACGCTCTCGTACTCGCCGTCCTGCACGACCACCAGTCGTCCGTCGGCGTCGATGCGCTGCGCCCGTCCCCACAGTGTCTGGCCGTCCGGCAGCGACACGGCGACGTCGCTTCCCAGCGTGCTGCAGAGCGCTTCGACCTCGGCGAGCACGCCCGACGCGGCGGCATCCCCTCCGGCGGCGACGATCGCGGTCAACTGCTCGTCGAGTGCGGCGAGGTAGTCGGCCAGCAGGCGGTCCTCCTCGCACGTCAGGCCGGCGGCAGCGAACGACGTCGCGGTGTCGACGGGGAGGTCGGCGCGCGGCATCCGTGTGTTCACACCCGCACCGATCACGACGACATCGGGATGCCCCGGCACCACCTCCGCGAGGATGCCGCAGACCTTCCCGCCATCGAGCAGCACGTCGTTCGGCCACTTCAGTGCGGCGGTGTGCACGGTGCCGGCGAGCTGCGCGGCGATCGCGCGGGTCATGGCCGCGCCGGCCAGCAACGGGACCCAGCCGCGCGCCGCGGCGGGGATCGCCGATGCGTCGATGACGACCGAGACGGCGAGCGCGGTGCCCGGCGGCGTCACCCAGGTGCGATCGAGGCGCCCGCGCCCCGCGCGCTGATCGGTGGTGAGCAGCAGCGACAGGTGCGGCCATTCGTGCGGCGCATCGACGACGTGGCGCACGACATCGGCGTTGGTGGAGTCGGTGGTCTCCACGACCTGGACGCGCGGGCTCACGCCGGCGGTGAGCGGGAACCCCTCGGACGAGTACGACATGGTGCTCACGCTACGCCCGTCGCTGTGTGCGGAACTCTCCCCTTTCGCGATTCCGGAGTGCGGACTCCCGAGGACGCACAGCGGATGCCGCGACCCCTTGTACCAACCCTCCAACAGATCCCCCGAACCCGCCGATAGGGTGGAATCCGTGACCGATCAGCCCGACCTCTCGACGACCGCCGGCAAGATCGCCGACCTCCGCGCACGCTTCCAGGAGGCCGTCCTCGATCCCGAGGAGGTCGCCAAGGAGAAGCAGCACGCGAAGGGCAAGGGCACCGCGCGCGAGCGCATCGACATGCTCCTCGACACCGGAAGCTTCGTCGAGCTGGACGAGTACGTGCGCCACCGCACCACCGCCTTCGGCATGGACCGCTCCCGTCCCTACGGCGACTCGGTCGTCAGCGGCGTCGGCACGATCCACGGCCGCACGGTCGCGGTGTACTCCCAGGACTTCTCGACGTTCGGCGGATCGCTCGGCGAGGTCGCCGGCGAGAAGATCATCAAGGTCATGGAGTTCGCGCTGCGCTCCGGCATCCCCATCGTGGGAATCCTGGACTCCGGTGGCGCCCGCATCCAGGAAGGCGTCGTCGCCCTCGGCAAGTACGGCGAGATCTTCCGCCTCAACACCCGGGCCTCCGGCGTCATCCCGCAGATCTCGATCATCATGGGCCCGGCCGCCGGCGGTGCGGTGTACTCCCCCGCGCTGACCGACTTCGTGGTCATGGTCGACAAGACCAGCCAGATGTTCGTCACCGGACCCGATGTGATCAAGACCGTGACCGGCGAGGACGTCGGCATGGAGGAGCTCGGCGGCGCCTACACGCACAACACCCGCTCCGGCGTCGCGCACTACCTCGCGGAGGACGAGGACGACGCGATCGACTACGTCCGCTCGATGCTCGGCTTCCTCCCCGACAACAACATGGCGGAGCTGCCCGTCTACGAGAGCGGCTTCGAGTTCGAGACGACGGATGCCGACCGCGCACTGAACGCGATCATCCCCGACTCGCCCAACCAGCCGTACGACATCCACCAGGTGATCCGCGGCATCGTCGATTCCGAGGACTTCCTCGAGGTGCAGCCGCTGTTCGCACCCAACATCGTGATCGGCTTCGGACGCATCGAAGGACGCTCGGTGGGCATCATCGCCAACCAGCCGTCGCAGATGGCCGGCACGCTCAACATCGAGGCGGGCGAGAAGGCCAGCCGGTTCGTGCGCTTCTGCGACGCGTTCTCGATTCCGATCGTGACGCTCGTCGATGTGCCGGGATACCTGCCCGGCACCGACCAGGAGTGGACGGGTGTCATCCGCCGCGGCGCGAAGCTGCTGTACGCGTACGCCGAGGCGACCGTGCCGCTGGTGACCGTGATCCTCCGCAAGGCCTACGGCGGCGCCTACATCGTGATGGGCTCCAAGCAGCTCGGCGCCGACGTGAACCTCGCCTGGCCCACGGCCGAGATCGCCGTCATGGGCGGCCAGGGCGCCGTCAACATCCTCTATCGCGGCGAGATCAAGCGCGCGGAAGAGGCGGGAGAGGACGTCGCGGCGGTACGCACGCGTCTCGCCAACGAGTACACCTACAACGTGGCCTCGCCCTTCCTCGCCGCGGAGCGGGGCGAGCTCGACGGCATCATCGAGCCCGCGCAGACGCGTGTGTCGATCGCCAAGGCGCTGCGCGCACTGCGTGGCAAGCGCGCGACCCTGCCGCCCAAGAAGCACGGGAACATCCCGCTGTGAGCGGTGCGAACGGCGAGACGGTGCCGACGGCCGCTCCGGTCGACCGGGGCTCGTCCGGCGAGGCCTCATCACCCGCGGGCACCGCGCGCGACAGCGTCACGATCGACATGCTGCGCGGCACTCCCACCGAGGAGGAGCTCGCGGCGCTGATCGCCGTCGTGACCGAGGCCTACACCGGCGAGGCCGCTGAGGCGGTCGCCGAGGATCGCGCGCGCCGCACCGGCTGGGAGCTCTCGCAGCGCGCGCTTCGGCAGCCGCTCGACCGGGATCTGGGCTGGGGCCGCTTCGGCTGAGGCTTCGGGTGCGCACCGTTGCACCGGTCGTTGAGCGAGGAACGAGACGAAACGCCCTCACCCAACGCGCGACGGCGGCTCGACCCGTATCGTCTCTGCGTTTCGACTCGCAAGCTCACTCAACGACCACGTGCCTCGCTCGCTCAACGACCGGGGGACGAGTCTTGTCCCCCGAAATACCTACAGACACACCACTTGCGATCTGGAGATACTGGATCCGCTGGAACGCTTCTGCGTTCGGCCGATCCGAATCCGCTCTGCGGCTTCCTCGGGTCCGGCCATGCGGACGGTTTTCGGGTAACCGTCCGCGCAGGCGAGGGGCGGGCGGCTTCGCCGCCCCTCGCCTCTCTCTGTTCCGCTCCCCGCCCGGTATCCTCTCCCCCTCCGGGCGGCGAGCGGTTATGCCCTCCACCCGCCCCTGATCATCTGCGGCGCTGTGGGCCGGCCGCCCCACGCCCGCGACTCAACTCGGAGCGGGGCACGCGACTCAGGCCCGCACAGGCTGGGCGGTCCGCCTCAGGCCCTGCCGGGGTGTGAGATCTCGAGCCAGAGATCGACGGAGTCCTCGTCGCTGGGTCCTCCCCCCGACGGAGAGCGCCCGACCACAGTGACGGCGACGCGCTCGTCGGGAGAGGTGCGGATGTAGAGCCGATCGGATGCCGCCGATCGCAGTGCGTCGGCGAGCTGGGCGCGGATGACGCCGAGCTGCTCCTCGTCGACGTCGTCGAGTCCCCCCTCGTCGAGCACCGTGACGTTGGCGCCGCGACGGCGTGCGCGTTCGAGCTCCGCGCGCACCTCGTCGTCGAGCAGCCGTGGTCCGCGCATCTCGTCGCGGAGCTTGCCCTCGGCGATCCGCGCCTCCAGCCGGTCGGCGTCGGTCAGCATGCCGGCATGCGCGACCGTGCGCGTGAGCACGGGGCCGGCGACCGCCAGCGCCTTCTGCACCTGCACCCGGCGTTCGCGCTGGCGCACGACCTGCGACGTCTGCCACCCGGTCGCGGCACGCTGCAAGCGGGTGAGACGCGAGGTGTCGCGGGCGGCCCGGTCCATCGAGTACACGAGCAGCTGAGCGCAGGTCACCCACACGATCGAGCCGACCAGACCGAGCGCGAGCGCATTGAGAGGGCCCATCCAGAGCATCGACGCGACGGTGAGCGCGAGGATCCCGCTCCACGCGGTCCATGGCCGGCGCCGCACCATGACGATCGTCATGAGCGCGCCGATCCCGCCCAGGTACCACGTGGCGAACGGCGCCGTGCGCGACGCCGCCCCGACGGCGACCGAGATCGCGCTCGGCACGAGGACCGCGCACGAAAGGGCGAGGATCTGAGCGATCGCGGGAAGTGGGAGGGGACCACGGATGCCGTCGACCAGTGCCTTCGCGCCGTCTTCCGTGTGCGCGCCCGGAGCCTGCGCCTCGCCCGCCCGGGGTGCGCCACGGACGGACTCCGGTTCCCAGAAGATGCAGAGCCACGTCGTCGCCAGGTAGAAGGCGAGGGTGATGACGACGACGAGGGGCTGCGTGACCGTACCGGTCCACGACAGACCGCGCGCAGCGAGGTACGCCGTGAAGGCGACCGCGAGCACGACGAGCACGTTCTTGACGCTGATCATTCGGCCGGCTCCTGCCATGTGAGCCGCACGACCGTCCCGTGGGGACCGGTCTCGAGGTCCGCATGCCCTCCGACCGCGGCGACGCGCGCCATGATGGACGCCCGGATGCCCAGCCGGTCGTCCGGGACGGCGTCGAGATCGAAGCCCTCGCCGGCGTCGTGCACCTCGACGCGCACGCGCCCGCCCGCCTCCTTCACAGCGACGCCCAGTCCCGCTCCCCCGGCGTGCTGCAGCGCGTTCGCCACCGCCTGCGTGGCGGCCAGCGCGAGAGCGCGGGCGACGCGTCCGGGGATCAGCGGACCCGCATCGCCGAAGTCGCGCTGCACGTCGACATCGACGCCCAGCTCGCCGGCGGCCGCGTCGATCGCGGCTGCGAGGGCCGCGACATCCCACGGCTCGTCGGTACCCTCGTGCGCATCCTGCTCGGTGTTGGCCAATCGGGTCAGCGCTTCACGCGCCATCGACGCCGCGAGCGTGCGCTCGCGGGGCGTGCTCGCCCGCTCCGCGGCGATGAGCGCCGCCAGCACGCTGTCGTGCATCAGCGCCGCGACCGCGACGCGCTCCTGCTCCGCAGCATCCGCCGCCGCCGCCCGCGCATACGATGCGACCGCACGGGCGCGCGTCTCGTCGACGTTGACCGCCATCGAGCGGAACAGCCACCCGAGGGTGACGATGACACCGCCGAGGATCAGCGCGAACGACACGTCCAGCCCGACTGTGATCCAGTAGTCGCTCGAGAAGCCCAGCTGCATCAGCCGGACCACCCCGAAGAGCACGGGGGCGAGGATCGTCCAGCCGATCTGCAGCGGGAAGGGGAAGGCCAGCACGGCGGCGAGGGTCGACAGATTGAGCAGGTACCAGATCCACGGCTCCTCGCCGGAGGTGGGCGGTACTCCAGCGGTCGCGATCGGCCAGGCGACCAGCGCGAGCACGTAGACGAGCCCGAAGACAGCTGCGGCGACGCGGACGCCGCGTCCGATCACACACGCGAGGATCATGACCGCCAGAGTGCCGAACACCGAGATCATCAGGGCTTCATGCCAGCCCGGCCGCTCGTCGGTCGAGCCGAGCCCTGTCAGGAACGACTGCAGGCCGAGGACGAGGGGGGCGAACGCGCCGCCGACGAGCGAGATGATGCGCTCCACACGAGAGCGCGTGAACGATCCGATACCCGCAGTGACCTGAGGCGAGTGCGGGATCTGACCCCACGCCGTGTCGAGCAGGCCGGTCTGCGCGTCAACGGCCACGCGTGCGGTCTCCCGGGTCCGCCGACGGCTCGACGAGGATCCCGTCCTCGACGGCGCGGTGCAGCAGATCGATCTTGGTCGGGGCGGGGCGTCCGACCTCGACGTACTTGACGCGGATGCGCGTGATGTTCTCCTTCGCCGTGGAGTACGCGACCCCGAGGCGGTCGGCGACGACCTTGAGCGGCAGCCCGGCGGCGTAGAGCCGCAGCACGTCCCGCTCGCGGGCCGAGAGCTGCGCGTCGGCGAAAGCGCGGTCCCCCTCGACGGCGCTGGCCCACTCCACGTTGTTGAGCGGCTCGCCGCGCGCCACCGTGCGCACCGCCGCGATCACGTCGCCGATGGGCGAGGACTTGCTGACGACACCGGCCGCCCCTGCGGCGAGCGCCTCGCGCACCGCTGCGGGCCGATCGGCGACGCTGTGGATGATGACGCTCGACCCGTCGAGCACGAGGCGCCGCACGTTCTCGGTCACCGTGGTGCCGTCGCCGAGGGTCAGATCGAGCACGACGACGTCGGCCGGTGGCTGGCGCGAGAAGGCGCGCCAGTCGACGTACTCGGTGACCGTGCTGCCCGAGAACGCGACGTTCATCGCCTCCGCGCGGAGGCAGGCCGCCTCGAGCCCGAGCCGTACCGACTCGTGGTCGTCGATGAAGGCCACACGCGTCATTCCGCCAGCCTAGCCACGTGGGTCACCCGCGGGTGAGAACCGCCACGGCTTCGACGTGATGCGAGTTCGGGAAGAGATCCAGGGCGTCGACCCGGGCGAGGTCGTAGCCCCCTGCCCGGAAGGTCGCGATGTCGCGCGCCAGCGCCACGGGATCGCACGCCACGTAGACGACGGTTGCCGGCGAGAGCGCGACGATCTGCTCCACGACTTCGCGTCCGGCGCCCGAGCGGGGCGGGTCGAGGAGCACGACGCCCCGCGACAGCCGTTCGCGATCGGATGCGGATGCCTCGGCCCCGAGCCGCGTCAGCCACCGGTCGACCCGCCCGGTCTCGGCACGTGCGCCGACCCAGTCGACGAGGTTCTCGCCCGCGTGCTCGGTGGCCCGGGCGTCGGATTCGACGGTGGTCACCCGCGTCGAGGGCCCGCCGAGCCGACCGAGTGTGGCGGCGAAGAGCCCGACGCCGCCGTAGAGATCGAGATGCCATGCCTCGGGGTCGATCCAGAGCCCGCCGGACTGACGGATCGGCCCGTCCTGACGCAGACTCTGCAGGGCCCCGGTGACCGCCTGGGTGAGTGAGTGGGCGGCGAGACGGTGCACCTGCCAGAAGCCGCCCGCATCGACCCGGAACTCGCGACCGTCGACGCGCTCGATGACCGTCTCCGCCTCGGGGGCACGGCGGCCTCGGCGACCGCTGCCCCGGCGGCCCGCGGCATCCGGGCGGCGTTCCGGGCGCGGCAGCACGCGAACCCGCCCATCCGCCGGCTGCACGAGGTCGACGCGGCCGGGCTCACCGGCGCGGAGTGCCAGGGCGGCCTGCTCGACCTCGGCTGTCGCGAGCGGCAGGTCCTCGAGCGGCACCACGCGGTGACTGCGGGCCGCGTACTGGCCGACGTTGCCGTCGGCATCGACGTGCAGGCTCACGCGTGTGCGCCACCCGGTGCCGTCGACGGTCTCTTCCGCGAGCGGCTCGCCGGCGAGCGCGCCGGCGGAGTCGGAGAGGATCGGCAACGCCGACTCCATCGAGAGGACCGGCCCGGCGATGCCACCGAATCGCTGCAGCGCGTCCATCAGGACCTCGAGCTTGAGCCTGCGCTGGTGGTCCAGCGAGATGTGCCCGAAGTCGGCGCCGCCGGGTCGCTGCTCGGGCGGCACGTCGACGTCCGCCTGCCGCCACACGTGCAGCTGCCGATGCGGCGACGCCTCGAGCACCTCGAGCGTCTCGGCGCGCCAGAACGAGCTCTTGGCCGTGTCGGTGAGCCGGACTCGGACCCGCTCCCCGGGGATGGTGTCCGGCACGAACACCACTCGGCCCTCATGCCGGGCGACGAAGACGCCGCCGTGGGCGACGCCCGTGATGTCGAGGTCGAGGAGGTCGCCGGTTCCGCTCATCCGTCGAGCCTACGCCGCGCCCGTTCGTCCGACGTCGCTCGTGGGCTCGTGCGTTTCGACTCGCAAGCTCGCTCAACGACCGTGCAGTAAAGCTCATTGAGCGGTCGACGTTCGCTCTCGGCCGCGTACCGTGGGGGGCATGCGCGTCTGCCTCGCCTCGACCTCCCCCGCCCGGCTCATGCTGCTCGAGCAGTTCGGCATCCGTCCCCTCACGATCGCCCCCGACGTCGACGAAGACGCGGTCATCACCGCGGTCGAGGCGGCCGAGGGCCGCGTGCTGGAGCCCGACGAGCACGTCCTGCTGCTCGCGCGGCGGAAGGCCGCGGAAGTGGCGGCGCGGCTGCGCGACGACATCCCCGGCTTCGACGGCATCGTCATCGGCGGCGACTCGATGTTCGAGCTCGACGGCGAGGTGCTCGGCAAGCCCTACACCGCCGAGAACGCCGTCGCCCGGTGGCAGGCGATGCGCGGCCGCACCGGCGTGCTGCATTCGGGCCACGCCGTCGTGCGCATCGAGCCGGGCGCACCCCCGCGCGAGGTGCATGCGACGGCTGCCGCATCCGTCTCGTTCGTCGAGGACGTGACGGATGCCGAGATCGAGGCGTATGTCGCCACCGGCGAACCCCTGCACGTGGCCGGGGCGTTCACCGTCGACAGCCTGGGCGGCGCCTTCATCGAGCGCGTCGAAGGGGACCCCTCGACGGTGGTCGGGATGTCGGTGTCGACGCTGCGCCGGCTGGTCCGCGAGGTCGGAGTGGACTGGGCGTCGTTGTGGAACGTCACCGATCCGTCGCTCCGGACGACGGAGACCGAGCCGCCCACTCTCTGACGACGGTCAGGTGAGAGCGCGCGCGGCGACGCGACCGACGTCGCGCCGCCGCCTCCGACGGCCGATTGGCCTTGTAGTAGGAAGCCCACGTTTCTGATCGGTTCTTGTATGAACCGCTCAAAAGCAGCTGGGATGCCGTCGGTAGGCTGGCATCCATGCCCCAGATCGCCAAGGTTCTCATTGCCAACCGCGGCGAGATCGCCGTCCGCGTCATACGCGCCGCCCGGGATGCCGGGAAGTCGTCTGTCGCCGTCTATGCAGACCAGGACCGCGACGCCCTGCACACCCGCCTCGCCGACGAGGCGTATGCCCTTGAGGGCTCGACCAGCGCCGAGACGTACCTGTCGATCGACAAGATCCTCTCGGTCGCCCGCCGCTCGGGCGCCGACGCCGTGCACCCGGGCTACGGGTTCCTCGCCGAGAACGCCGACTTCGCCCGCGCCGTGGTCGCGGCGGGGCTCGTGTGGATCGGCCCCTCACCGGAGGCGATCGAGGCCCTGGGCGACAAGGTGACGGCCCGCGCCGTCGCCGAGAAGGTCGGAGCTCCCCTCGCCCCGGGCACTCCCGGCCCTGTGGCGGGCGCCGACGAGGTCGTCGCGTTCGCCGAGCAGGTGGGCCTTCCCATCGCCATCAAGGCGGCGTACGGCGGCGGCGGGCGAGGTCTCAAGGTCGCCCGCACCATCGACGAGGTGCCCGAGATGTTCGAGTCGGCGACGCGCGAGGCGATCACCGCGTTCGGTCGTGGTGAGTGCTTCGTCGAGAAGTACCTCGACCAGCCGCGTCATGTCGAGACGCAGTGCCTCGCGGACGCCGCCGGCAACGTCGTCGTCGTCTCCACGCGCGACTGCTCGCTGCAGCGCCGTCACCAGAAGCTGGTGGAAGAGGCGCCGGCACCGTTCCTCTCGGACGACCAGAACCGGATCCTCTACGACTCATCGAAGGCGATCCTCCGCGAGGTCGGATACGTCGGCGCAGGGACCTGTGAGTTCCTGATCGGCGCGGACGGCACGATCTCGTTCCTCGAGGTGAACACGCGCCTCCAGGTGGAGCACCCCGTGTCGGAGGAAGTCACCGGCATCGACCTCGTGCGCGAGCAGTTCCGCCTCGCCGAGGGCGCAGAGCTGGGCTACGACGACCCCAAGCCCGAGGGCCACTCGATCGAGTTCCGCATCAACGGCGAAGACCCGGGACGCGGGTTCCTCCCCCAGCCCGGGCCGATCCACGTGTTCAAGACGTTCGGCGGTCCCGGCATCCGTCTCGACTCCGGCGTCACCGCGGGCGACAGCGTGTCGGGCGCGTTCGACTCGCTGCTCGCGAAGATCATCGTCACCGGCCGGGACCGCGCCGAGGCGCTCGAGCGCTCGCGCCGGGCCCTCGACGAGTTCGAGGTCTCGGGCCTTCCCACCGTCCTCCCGTTCCACCGGGCGGTCGTGCGCGACCCCGCGTTCACCGCCGAGGACGGCCGATTCGGCGTGTACACGCGCTGGATCGAGACCGAGTTCGTGAACGACATCCCGCCGTGGGACGGCGAGCTCGACGCGCCGGCGCCCGCGGAGGCGCGACACACTGTCGTCGTCGAGGTCGCCGGCAAGCGCCTCGAGGTGAGCCTTCCCGACCGCGTGGTCACGGCGCCCGGTGTCGCGGGGCGTCCCGCCGCCGTTCCGCCGTCGAGGCGCTCGCACGCGCCGACGGTCGTAGCCGGCGCCTCGGGCGACGCGGTCAAGTCCCCGATGCAGGCGACGATCGTCAAGCTCGCGGTCGAGGAGGGCCAGCAGGTCGTCAAGGGCGACCTCGTGGTGGTGCTCGAGGCGATGAAGATGGAGCAGCCGATCCAGGCGCACAAGGACGGCGTCATCGGCGCGATCAACGCGAACCCCGGCACCACGGTGTCGGCCGGTCACCAGCTGCTGACGATCTCCTGACGCCCGTTCCGCCGAGCAGGTGCCCGGGGCAGGATGGCGGGATGGATGCCTCACCCACCTCTCCCGAAGTGTCTGCGGCGGCGATCAACGTCGTGATCCCGCCCGAGCTGCGCTGGCACGACTCCCGGCGCGGCGAGGAGTTCGAGCTGCAGACCCTGACCGTGCGGCTGCTGCCCGATCACAGTCTGGCGGTGAAGGCGTACGGCCGCCCGATCGCCGGCGGGCGCGGGGCGTACGTCTCCTTCGCGATGCCCGACCGGCCCGAGCTGCGGGCACTCGTCGACGCCGGCGCGCGCCGTGCCGCGGAGCTGTGGGCCGCCAGCACCGGACTCGATTAGCGGGGCGAAGACGGATGCCGCGGGCCGCGGCATCCGTTCCCGCACGCGCAGATGCGGGGTAGGGCTCAGCCGCCGTAGACGTTGTGGTCGACGACGTGCATCGCCCGGGCGGCATCCGTGATGCTGCCCGACAGCGACGGGTAGACCGCGAACACGCGCGAGACCTGGTCGACGGTGAGGCGCCGCTCGACCGCGATCGCGATCGGGTAGATGAGCTCCGAGGCGCGCGGGGCGACGATGACGCCGCCGATGACGGTGCCGCTGCCCTCGCGCGCGATGATCTTCACGAAGCCGTCCTTGATGCCCATCATCTTGGCGCGCGGGTTGGCCGCCAGCGGCAGCTTGTGCACGACGCCGTTGATGTGGCCGTCTTCGATGTCCTTCTCCTGCCACCCGATCGTCGCGATCTCGGGAGCGGTGAAGATGTTCGACGTGATGCGGCGGCGCTCGAGCGGGATGACCACGTCGCCCAGCGCGTGGAAGATGGCGGTGCGGCCCTGCATCGAGGCGACCGAGGCGAGGGGGACGAAGGTCGTGCAGTCGCCGGCGGCGTAGATGTTCGGGACCGATGTGCGCGCCACGCGGTTGACCTGGATGTGGCCGGACTCGGTCATCTGGATGCCCGCCTCTTCGAGGCCGATGCCCGCGGTGTTCGGGACGGAGCCGACGGCCATGAGGCAGTGGCTGCCTTCGACGGTGCTGCCGTCCGACAGGGTCACCACGACCGCATCGCCGGTGTTCTCGACCTTCTCGGCGCGCGACTTCGACAGCAGCTTCATGCCGCCGCGCTTGAAGACGCGCTCGAGGACGGCCGCAGCATCCTTGTCTTCACCGGGCAGCACCTGGTCGCGGCTGGACACCAGCGTGACCTTCGCGCCCAGGTTCATGTAGGCGCCGGCGAACTCGGCTCCGGTCACACCCGAGCCCACGACGATGAGGTGCTCGGGCAGCGCGCTCATGTTGTACAGCTGCGTCCAGGTGAGGATGCGCACGCCGTCGGGCTTGGCGCTCGCCAGCTCGCGCGGCGAGGAGCCGGTCGATACGACGAGCGTGTCGGCCTCTATGCGGTCGAAGTCCGTCCCGCCGGGGCCGGTCGAGACGACGACGGCGTGGTCGCCCTCGAGCCGCCCGTGGCCGGAGATGATGCGCACGCCTGCCTCGACCAGCGATGCGCGCATGTCGTCGGACTGCTGCCGGGCGAGAGTGAGGAGGCGCTTGTTGACGGCGCTCAGATTGATCGCGATCTCGGGCTTCAGCGGCTTGCCGTCCTTGCCCTTGGCGAACAGCTGCACGCCCAGGTCACCGGCGCCGGCGATCGCGACGGCTGCGTCGGCGGTCGCGATCAGCGACTTCGACGGGACGACGTCGGTGATGACCGCCGAGCCGCCGATGCCTGCTCGTTCGACCACGGTCACCTCGGCTCCGAGCTGGGCGGCGGCCAGCGCCGCTTCGTAGCCTCCGGGTCCGCCGCCGAGGATGGCGACGCTCTGGGTGGTCTCGAAGCTGATCGACATGGATTCCATTCTCCCCTGCCGGACGACGCCACCACGACACATCCGGCGACACTCCCGGATGCGGGGCGGAGCGCCCGCGCTGGCCCTTGGCCCCGGGGGTTCCTAAAGTGGTGGCATGTCAGACACCACCGGCAACCCTCTCGACGACCCCACGGCCGACCCCTTCGAGGTCGCCGCCGCCGCCGCGGAGGACATCGCCCGCATCACCCGCGTCGAGCGTCACGACATCGCGCTGACGCTCGGCAGCGGCTGGGGCAAGGCCGCGGAGCTGCTCGGCGAGACCACGGCGACGTTCCCCGCCGCCCAGGTGACGGGCTTCAGCGCCCCGGCGCTCAGCGGTCATGTCGGGACCCTGCGCAGCATCGTCACCCCGAAGGGCCGCCGCGTGCTGGTGATCGGCGCCCGCACCCACTACTACGAGGGCCACGGCGTGCGCCGGGTCGTGCACAGCGTGCGCACCGCGGCCGCGGCGGGGGCGCGCACGATGGTGCTCACCAACGGCGCCGGCGGCATCAAGCACACGTGGACGCCGGGGCGACCCGTGCTGATCAGCGACCACATCAACCTCACCGGCGACTCGCCGCTCGAGGGTGCGACGTTCATCGACCTCACCGACCTCTACTCGCTCCGCCTGCGCGACCTCGCGCGCTCCATCGACCCGAGCCTCGACGAAGGCGTCTACTGCCAGTTCCGTGGCCCGCAGTACGAGACGCCGGCCGAGGTGCAGATGGCGAAGGCGATCGGCGGGCACATCGTCGGCATGTCGACCGCCCTCGAGGCGATCGCGGCGCGCCAGGCCGGCATGGAGATCCTCGGCTTCTCGCTGATCACGAACATGGCCGCCGGCATCCAGAAGTCTCCCCTCAGCCACCAGGAGGTGCTCGACGCCGGCCGCGAGGCCGAGCCCGTCATCTCATCGCTCCTCGCGCGCGTGATCGGCGCGCTGTGAACGGCGCGGAGGAGGTGCCGGCAGCGAGCCCGGACATGCAGGAGCCGGCACCCGACAAGGTTCCGGCCGGGTCGGATGCCGCCACCGCCGTCCTGGAGCGCGCGCACGCCTGGCTCGCCCAGGACCCCGACGGCGAGACGCGCACCGAGCTGCGTGCGCTGATCGAGGCCGCCGAGTCCGGCGACCAGGCCGCCGCGGAAGACCTCGTGGACCGCTTCTCGACGCGGCTCGCGTTCGGCACCGCCGGGCTGCGGGGCGCGCTCGGCGCCGGCAGCAACCGCATGAACCGCGTCCTGGTCGCCCAGGCCGCCGCCGGGCTGGCCTCCTACGTGCGCGAGCGGGCCGGACTTCCTCCCGTGGGTACAGAGGCGCCCGTCACGGACGCGGCCGGTGCCGAGACGAACGAGCAGGCGGACGCCGACGCAGATGCTGAGCCAGGCGCCGCGACAGACGATGCGTCGTCCGACACAGACATCGCGGTGGCGCCGACGAACGCAGCCGATGAGGTGGCCGATGCGGAGGGCGGATCGCCGGCGGCGGAAGGCGCCCACGACACGGCCGTCGGGCTGCCGGATGCGCCCGAGCTCACCGACCCTCCCTCGGCGGACGCGCTCGAGGCGGAGGGCCCGGAGGTTCCCGGCATCCTCGACGATGCGCCGATCGTCGTCATCGGCTACGACGGACGCCGCAACTCCGACGTGTTCGCTCGTGACTCGGCCGAGATCTTCGCCGGCGCGGGGCTGCGCGCGATCCTCTTGCCGCGCCTGCTGCCGACGCCGGTGCTCGCGTTCGCGGTGCGCCACTTCGGCGCCGCCGCCGGCGTCATGGTCACCGCGAGCCACAACCCGCCCGCCGACAACGGCTACAAGGTGTACCTCGGCGGGGACGACGACGGCTCGCAGATCGTCGCGCCGGCCGACGCGGAGATCGCCGCGCACATCGCCCGGGTCGCCGAGGGCGACGACATCAGCACGCTCCCCCGTTCGCTCGCCTTCGAGCTCGCCACCGAGAGTGTCGTCGACGAGTACGTCGCGGCGACCGCCGCGGTCGCGCCGGCGCCCGCCGGCGCGGAGGGGCTGACCTGGGTGTACACCGCGATGCACGGCGTCGGGTGGGAGACCCTGTCGCGCATTCTCGAGGCGGCCGGCTACCCGGCACCGGTACCGGTGTCGGCGCAGCTGGAGCCCGACGGCGACTTCCCGACCGTGGCGTTCCCGAATCCCGAGGAACCCGGCGCGATGGACCTCGCCTTCGAGGCGGCGCGCGACGCCGGCGCCGAACTCGTGATCGCCAACGACCCCGACGCCGACCGGCTCGCCGTCGCCCTCCCCGACGATTCGGCCGAAGACGGTTGGCGACGGCTGACGGGCAACGAGGTCGGGCTGCTGCTGGGGTGGCGTGCTGCGCAGCTCGCAGCGGCCGGCGGCGCAGCCCCCGAGGGCGCCTCGCTGGCCTGCTCGCTGGTCTCCTCACCCGGCCTGCAGGCTGTCGCGGAGCACTACGGACTCGGCTTCCATGCGACGCTCACGGGCTTCAAGTGGATCTCCCGCGCGCCCGGACTGGTTTTCGGATTCGAGGAGGCTCTCGGCTACCTCGTGAACCCCGGCACGGTGCGGGACAAGGACGGCATCTCTGCGGCCGTCGCGATCCTGGGCATGGTGACCGAGGCGCGCGGCCGAGGCGCGACCCTCGCCGACCTCCTCGCCGAGTTCGAGGAGCAGTTCGGCGCCTTCGCGAGCGATCAGATCTCGATCCGCGTCGACGACGTGTCGCAGATCTCGGGCATCATGGCCGCGCTGCGGGCACGGCATCCGGAATCCGTCGGGGAGGTCGCGGTCGATCGCATCGACGACCTGCAAGAGGGCGTCGACGACCTCCCGCCGGGCGACGTGCTGCGGCTGTGGCTCGCCGACGGCTCGCGCGTCGTCGTGCGCCCGAGCGGGACCGAGCCGAAGCTCAAGCTGTACCTGGACGTGCGCGGTGAGTCGCGCGACGACGCTGCGGCACGAATCAGCGCGCTCGCGGACGGCGCGCGGGCGCTCCTCGCGCAGTACGGCGGCTGAGGCTTCGCGCAGTACGGCGGCTGAGACTTCGGGCGCGGCGCGTGTCCGGGCTCCGTGCTACAGTCGCGCCCGCGATGTCGCGACCGCCACCTCGCCGGCGGATTCGCGATCATCCGGGCATTCCATACGAGGAGCGATGATGAACGGCGCGCGCGACGACGACAGGACGGATGCTGAGGGCACCCGCTCCGTTCCCGCGACGGACTTCCCGCCCGGCCCGGCGGACGTGCCGGGGAGAGCCGCGGCGGACGCTGCCGGCGACGGCGGCACCGACGCCGACGAGACTCCCGACCCGCCCGGGTGGCTGCGCAACGTCGTCCTCTTCCTCGGCGGCCAGACGGTGAGCCTGTTCGGCTCCATGCTGGTCCAGTACGCGGTGTTCTGGTATCTGACCATCACGTACCAGTCGGGGCTCGTGATGACGCTCGCGGCCGTGTTCGGGTTCCTTCCGCAGGCCGTCGTGTCCATCTTCGGCGGCGTGTGGGCCGACCGCCACAACCGCAAGTACCTGATCATGGGCGCGGACGCCGCGATCGCGCTGTCGACACTGGCGCTCGCCCTCGTCATGATGGCCGGCTACGACGCCGTATGGCTCATCTTCGCGACGATGGCGATCCGCTCCGCCGGCGCCGGCATCCAGATGCCCGCGGTCTCGGCCTTGATCCCGCAGATCGTGCCGACGCGCAACCTCATCCGCGTCAACGGCATCAACGGCTCGATCCAGTCGGCGATGGCCCTGCTGGCGCCGGCCGCCGCGGGCGCGCTCTACGCGTGGGCCTCTGCGGCGTCCGGCGGCACCGCAGCATCGCTCATCCCGATCTTCTTCATCGACGTCGTGACCGCGGTGATCGGCGTCGGCATCCTCTCGCTGATCCCAGTGAGCACGATCCGCCGGGCGGCCGACACTCAGACGGGTTACTTCGCCGACCTCGTCGACGGCGTGCGGTACATCGCGCACCACGCGTTCGTGCGCTGGCTGCTCGTGCTGTTCGCGATCATCTTCCTGCTCACCGTCGCCCCCTCCAACCTCACGCCGCTCATGCTGGTCCGCTCGTTCCCGGCGGGTGAGGCGCAGAACGTCGTCAACCTCGCGGTGCTCGAGGTCGCGTTCAGCATCGGCATGGTGCTCGGCGGCATCCTCGTGGCATCTTTCTTCGCCAAGCGCAGCCGGGTCGGGCTGATCGTGGTGTCATCGCTGGTCTTCGGCATCCTCTCGATCGGACTGGGACTGTCGCCGAACGTGTGGGTGTTCTTCGGCTTCATGTTCCTCGTCGGACTCGCGGTGCCGTTCTTCTCGACGCCGTCGATGACGCTGCTGCAGGAGACGGTGGAGCCCGAGCGTCAGGGTCGTGTCTTCGGCTTCGTCGGCATCGTGATGGCCGTCGCGATGCCTGTCGGCATGGTCGTGTTCGGTCCCCTCGCCGACATCATGCCGATCGAGGTGCTCCTCATCGCGGCAGGCCTGCTCACGTTCGTCGTCGTCGGACTCGCCGTCTGGCTGCCCGCCGGTCAGCGAGCGATCGCCGCCGCCCGGCGCGCGTCCGAGGTCACCGATCACGACCCGGCCGCCGCGGCCGCGGTCGTCGAAGCGGAGATGCACGGGAAGGACGCCTGACCGCACGACCGACGCTTCGCGCATCGGTCAGCGGAGCACGAAGTGACCGGGTGAGACCTCGGCGAGCACCGTGCCGTCGGGCTCGAGGCCGACCGGCTCAGGTCGCGTCGAGATGCGTTCGAGCCTGCGCCGCGCCTGGGCCGGGTCCGTCGACAGCGCGGCGTCGAGCAGATGGCGCGTGTAGGCGTGCTGCGGCGACGCGAAGACCTCCGCAGTCGGTCCGAGCTCGACCACGCGGCCACGGTTCATGACAGCCGTACGTGTGGCGATCTCGCGCACGACGGACAGGTCGTGCGAGATGAAGAGGTAGGTGAGCGCCAGTTCCCGCTGCAGCCGCAGCAGCAGCTCGGTGACCTGCGCCTGGATCGACATGTCGAGGGCCGAGAGCGGCTCGTCGCACACCACGAACCCGGGACGCACGGCGATGGCACGCGCGATCACGATGCGCTGGCGCTGACCGCCCGAGAACGCGCGCGGGCGCCGGTGGACGGCATCCCCGTCGATCCCCACCGCGGCGAGCGCCTCGATCGCCTGCGCGCGAGGGTCGGCGTCGGGGACGAGCACGGTGAGCGGCTCCATGACGTTCTGCAGCGCCGTGCGGTGGGGATTCAGCGATGAGAACGGGTCCTGGAAGATGACCTGCATCGATCGGTGGTACGGCGCTCGGCGGGCGCGCGGGAGGGACGTGAGGTCGACGCCGTCGTACGTGACGGTGCCGCTCGTCGGCTCTTCCATCTGCAGGATGCTGCGGCCGAGCGTCGATTTGCCGCTGCCCGACTCCCCCACCAGGGCGAGCGTCTCGCCGCGGCGGATCGTGAGGTCGACGCCGTCGACCGCGCGGACGGTCCCCGTCGTGCGACCCCACGCATTGCGCACGGGGAAGGTCTTGACGAGCCCGTCGACCCGCACGAGGTCGTCTGTCACCTGCCCGCTCATGCGTCCTCCTCCCCGGGCGACGACGCTTCAGACGACAGTGCGTCCGGTGCGGCATCCAAGAGCTCTCGCGTATACGGATGCCGCGGCTCGCGGAAGACGCGATCCACATCGCCCGACTCGACGATGCGGCCGTCCTTCATCACGAGCACGTCGTCGCACACGGCGGCGACGACGGCGAGATCGTGCGTCACGATCAGCACGGTGAGCCCCCGCTCGGCCTGCAAGGCGCGCAGCAGCGCGAGGATCTGCGCCTGGATCGTGGCATCCAGCGCCGTCGTCGGCTCGTCCGCGAGAAGCAGCTCGGGTCGCGCGAGAAGCGCCATCGCGATCATCGCCCGCTGGCGCATGCCGCCCGACAGCTCGTGCGGGTAGCGCGAGAGCACGCGGTCGGGGTCGGGGATGCGCACCGCGACGAGCGCCTCGCGGGCGAGCGCCGTCGCCTGGCGCCGCCCGACCCGCTGGAATCGCCGGGCGACCTCGGCGAGGTGCGCACCGATCCGCACGAGCGGGTTGAACGAGGTCATCGGGTCCTGGAACACCATCGCGGCCGGCAGCCGCTCGCTCGACGCCGCGGCGGTGATGTCCCGTCCGTCGAGGACGACACGCCGGCATTCCCGGGTCGCACCGTCGGGAAGGATGCCCATGAGCGCGCGCAGCAGCATCGTCTTGCCGGAGCCGGACTCGCCGACGATCCCGACGACGCGGCCGCGAGGCACCTCGAACGAGACGTCGTCGAGGACGCGGACCTGGCCGCCGGTGCGGCCGGGGAGGTCGACGTCGAGCCCCTCGACGCTCAGCAGCACGTCGCCGCGGGGCAGCACAGCCTCGGCTGCGCCCGGGGCACCCGCCGACGCGGTCGCGGGATCGGGGACCGTCATGACGCTCCTCCTTCGCTGACCGACTGCCGCAGCGCATCGCCGAGCACGTTGAACGACAGGACCGTGAGCAGGATCAGGATGCCGGGGATCAGTGCCAGGTACGGCGCGGTCTGCAGGCTGCCCTGCGCCGACTCGAGGAGGCTCCCCCATGACGCCATCGGCGGCTGGATGCCGAGGCCGAGGAAGCTCAGCGCCGACTCGGTGAGGATCGCGGTCGAGATGCTGGCCGTCGCGGCGACGATGATCGTCGGCGCGGCATCGGGCACCACGTGCCGCCACATCACGAGTTCGCGCCGCACCCCGATGTAGCGGGCGTACCGCACGAACGCGCGCTCCCGCAGGGTCAGCGTCTCGGCGCGCACGAGGCGTGCCGTCGCCATCCACGAGAACACACCGATCACGAAGATGATGGTCCAGAGCCCCGGCTTGAGGAACACGCTGGCGACGATCACGAGCACCATCCACGGGATCGACGACAGGAAGTCGACGAACCGCATGAGGAGGTCGTCGATCCGCCCGCCGGCGTATCCGGCGACAAGGCCCACGACGACGCCGATCGCGGTGGCTGCCGTCATCGCCAGGATGCCGACGGTCAGCGAGATGCGCCCGCCGTAGACGACGCGCGAGAAGTAGTCGCGGCCGAGTTCATCGGTGCCGAACCAGTGCGCGGCGCTCGGCGGCTGCCAGCGGATCGCGAGGTCGGTCGAGGTCGGATCCAGCGGGAGCAGCGGCGCGAGGAGCGACACGGCGCCCACGACGACGAGGAATGCGATCGCGAGCAGCGACGCGACCGAGCGGAACGAGCGCGTGCGGTGCACCAGCGTGGTCGCGTCGATCGCGGCGGCGACGTTGGGCGTGGTGGCGGTCATGAACCCCCTCCGATCCGGATGCGCGGGTCGACGACCACGTACAGGATGTCCGCGATGAGGTTGCCGACGATCACGAGCACCGCCGACAGCAGCAGCACAGCGAGTACGACGGGGTAGTCGAGGCTGCGGGTCGCCGTCAGGAAGTACGGCCCGATGCCCGGCCAGCCGAAGATCGACTCGGTGACGATGGCACCGGTCACGAGGATCGGGAGGGCGAGGCCCAGCTGGGTGATGATGGGAAGCATCACATTGCGGCCGACATGGCGCGTGAGCACCTGACCGCGCGAGGCGCCGAAACCGCGCTGCACGAGCACGTAGTCCTGCGACAGCTGACTGATCGTGGCCGCGCGCACGTAGCGGGCGAGCTCGGGGAAGAAAGCCACCACGAGCACCAGGAACGGCATCACGAAGTGCATCAGGAAGTCGACGGGATCACCCTGCTTGCCCACCGAATGCATGCCGATGATCGGGAACCACCGCAGCTGGTACCCGAAGACGTAGATCACCAGGAGCGCGAACCAGAACGACGGCGTGGCGATGCCGATGCCGGCGATGCCGTCGATCGCCTTGTCGATCAGGGTGCCGCGGCGGGAGCCGGCGATCAGGCCGAGCACCACGGCGATCACGAGAGCGGCGACGTAGGCGGGCGCCACCAGCAGGATGGTGTTCGGGATGCGGGCGGCGAGCTCCTCGGCGATGGGATGCCGGCTCACCAGCGAGTAGCCGAGATCGCCCTGCACCACGTTGGCGAGCCAGAGTCCGTACTGCACGACGATGGGCTGGTCGAGGCCGTAGCGGGCGCGTATCGCCGCCTGGGTCTCCTCCGACATCTGCGGCGTCGTGATCGTATCGACGACGTCATACGGCGCCGCGTGCAGCAGCAGGAAGACGACGAACGTCACCAGCAGCAGCATCGGCAGGACCTGCAGCAGACGACGCAGGATGTAGACCGCCATCGTTCTCCTTTCGGGCGGACGACGAAATGGATGCCGGCGGCCGAACCTCGGCCGCCGGCATCCACTCGTTCCTTACTGCTCGGTGAGCAGCCCGAAGTTCTCGAGGGTGTAGATCGGCACGAGCTTCGCGTCGTCGACGCCGCCGATCCGCGGGTTCACCGCGAGGATCTTGAGGTTGTCGGCGAGCGGGAAGACCACCGCGTCCTCGGCGATCTGCGCCTGCAGGTCGGCGTAGACCGCCTTGCGGGCCTCGGGGTCGAGCTCGACGGCGCCCTGGTCGAACAGCGCGTCCGTGGCCGGGTTCGAGTACGAGAAGTAGTTGGCCGAGGCGCCGGTGCGGTACAGCAGGCTGTACGCGTCCGGGTCCTGGCCCATGATGTAGCCGCCGAGGAACGCGTCGTACTGCGATTCGGCGCCCTTCTGGATCTCCTCGAAGACCGCAGCCGGCTCGATGCCGGCCAGCTCGACCGTGATGCCGGCATCCTGCAGCTGCTGCTGGATGAGCGTCGCCTCGGTGGTCTGCGCGGGATCTGCACCGGCGTACGCGAGCGTGATCGAGAGGTCGGAGACGCCGGCCTCTTCGAGGAGGGCTGCCGAGGCATCCGCGTCCTGCTCGTACTGCTCGACGTCGTCCGTCGCGAACGCGTTGCTCGGCGGGAGGATCGTGTACGCGCTCTCGTAGTAGTCGTCGCTCAGGAACGCCCCGGTGTTGATCTCGTCGCGGTCGAGGGCGAAGAAGATCGCCTGGCGCACCTTCTGGTCGGTGAGCTTCGCGGCGTTGAGGCCGACGTAGGCGACGCGTCCCTCGGCGTACGGGTAGACGTTCAGTCCGGCGCCCTCGAGCTCGGTGATCTGGTCGGGCGTCGCGAACGAGGCGTCCACTTCACCGGTCTGCAGCGCCGTCTTCACGGTGTCGGCGTCGGCCACGATGCGCAGCGTGACCTCGGGGATCTTCGGCGCGTCGCCGTAGTAGTTCTCGTTCGCCTCGAACGTGAGGTACTGGCCGCGCTCGTACTCGGTGAGCTTGTAAGGGCCCGAGCCGACCGCGATCGGGTCGAGCTCCGACACCGAGAAGTCGGTGACGTCGCCGTATACGTGCTCGGGGATGATGTACGTCTCGGTCGCGATGTTGCTGAGGGCCGCCGCGCTCACGCTCGGCAGGTGGAAGACGACGGTGCGCTCGTCGGCCGCCTCGGCCGTGATGGGCTGGTCGCCGACGTACAGCAGGTCGGCGTTGCCGTTCTCACGCACCGCCTTGTTCGTGTAGGTGAACACGACGTCGTCGGCGGTCAGCGGCTCGCCGTCGGACCACTTGAGGTCTTCCTTCAGCGTGACCGTGACCGAAAGGCCGTCCTCGGCGGGCTCGATGGACTCGGCCAGCTCGTTCACGACCGTGCCGTCGCCCTCGACCCGCGCGAGCGGCGAGTAGACGAGGTTGGTGACGGTCAGACCCCAGCGGTCGCCGACGTTGATCGGGTTGAGCGACGTCGGGTCGCTCGCGATCGCGTAGGTGAACTGGCCGGTCGCCTCGGCGCCGGTCGTCTCAGGTGCCGCGTCGCCCTGCGCGCAGGCAGCCAGTCCGATGGTCGCCGCCAGTGCCAGTGCGATGGGGGCGATTACTCGCCGTCTCGGCTTCATGAGCCCTTGGGTCTTCATCGTGGTTCGAGTCCTCTTCGCTGTGCATGCGCCCGAATGAACGCACCGTTCGAGCCTAGGTCGGCCCGTGAGAGGCAGGCGCCGATCGGCAGAACAATTGCGAAGTATGTCGGCGCGGTGACATGCACATCGAGCCCTAGGCTCAGAGCATGCTGCTCACCCTGCCCATCGCGCTGGAGAACGAGTACGTGCGCCTCGAGCCGCTCGCGCCCGAGCACGAAGCCGATCTCGCCGCGGTTGCCGTCGGTCTCGAGCACACCTGGTACACCTCGGTGCCGCGTGCCGAGGGCGTCGGCGCCGATATCGCACAGCGTCTGGCGTGGCGCGACGAGGGCCACATGAATCCGTGGGCTGTGCGACGCCTCGACACCGGGCGGGTGGTGGGGACCACCACCTTCTGCAACATCGACCAGCCCAACCGCCACGTCGAGATCGGCCACACCTGGATCGGACGAGAGGCGCAGCGCACCGCGGTGAACACGGCGTCGAAGCTGCTGCTGCTCGGCCACGCGTTCGAGGCGTGCGACGCGATCGCGGTCGAGTTCCGCACCCACTGGCACAACCTTCAGTCGCGCGCGGCGATCGCCCGCCTCGGCGCCCGCCAGGACGGCGTGCTGCGCAACCACCGCCTCGGCCCCGACGGCACACTGCGCGACACCGTGGTCTTCTCGATCCTCCCCCACGAGTGGCCCGCAGTGCGCCTCGGCCTCACCGAGCGCCTCGCCCGCGGCTGACCTGCCGCAGCGGCATCCGTCCCCTCGCCCTGGTCCGCGGCACTTGTCGGGTTTGGGGCGCGTTCTCTCCGTTGGGGCGCAGATTCTCCGCCCCAACGAAGATTCTGCGCCCCAAACCAGAGGAGGGACAGATGCTGCACCCGGGGACCGCAGCACCCGCTCCTCCCCGACCGCGGCTATTCGCGGCTCGACGGGGCTTTTCCACGATCAGCGCCACGGGACTCCGCACCCGCGCGGGCTGTGAGCAGGCTCGACGCATGCCACCGATGCGTCTGCTGCGTCACCACGATCTCGTCCTGCTCGGTGTGAGCCCGCGCCGGCTGGCGGCGGCGCTCCGTGCGGGATCAGTGGTCAAGGTTCGGCCCGGCGTGTTCGTGCGAGGCGACGCGTGGAATGCAGCGATACCCGAAGCCCGCTCCGTCGCACGGGCCCAAGCACTGACGGCGGTCTCAACGATCCCTCCGGTCGTGTCCCACGAAACGGCGGCCGCTGTGTACGGTCTGCCCCTGTATCGCGCGCATGACCGGGATCGCGTCCATGTGATCGCAGCCACCGGGCGCCCCGGTGCCGCCGCAGGCGTCATACGCCATCGCGGGGAACTCCCCGACGACCACGTTGTCGAGCTAGAGGGCATGCGCGTCACCTCGCTCATGCGCACGGTGGCCGATGTCGCGCGCACCACCACCTTCGAGCAGGGGGTGACCATCACTGACGCAGCGCTGCGCCAGCAGTTCGTGACCGGCCCTGGTCGGTACGACCTCGAGGGCGCCGAGGACTTCAGGCAGAGGGTGTTCGAGATCGTGCGACGAGCTGCGCATGGGCAGACGCGCGCACGGCGTGTGCTTGAGTTCGCCGACGGGCGTGCGCAGCTTCCGGGCGAGAGCATCAGTCGAATCCGCCTGCACGACCTGGGGTTCCGAGCGATTCAGCTGCAGGTGGCGGTGGCAGGACCACGGAACACCACCTACTTCGTCGATTTCGGCCTGGAGGACATCGCCGCGCTCGGCGAGTTCGACGGTGCGATCAAGTACGTGGACGGCCGACTCCTCGACGGGCGCACGTCGTCGCAGGCACTCGACGAAGAGAAGCAGCGCGAGGACTGGATCCGCGGGACTACCCAGCGCCGCTTCGCCCGCTGGGGATGGCCGCACCTGCGCACGGCCGCCCACTTGGGCGCACGGCTCGAGGCGTTCGGCATCCGCCCTCTGTCCTGAGAGCGCCGCCGCCCCGAGCGGGACCGACTGTCCCCTGCTCGCGAGGTTCGGGGCGTGTTCTCTCCGTTGGGGCGTAGATTCTCCGCCCCAACGGAGGAAGTGCGCCCCAAACCCGAGAAGAAACGCCGGATGCCGGGCTCAGCCGTCGATGACGGCGACGAGCTCGTCGAGGAAGGCGTTGAAGTCGGTGCCGCGTCGCACGATCCGCTGCACGCTGTCGCGCTCGCTGAACACCTCGACGAACTGCTCGAACACGGTCTGGAAGGCCTCGCGGTCGGTCTCCGAGAACGCGACGAGCGCCACGACCTGCACGCGCCCGTCGCCCCACGGGATCGACGGGTCCGCGATGCCGATGGCGATGGCCGTGCGGGATGCCGTCATCTCCAGCGCATGCGGCACCGCCAGGGCATCGGTGAACGCGGTGGATGAGAGCCGCTCTCGTTCGATCGTGCGCTCGATGTACTCGGCGTCGATGACTCCGCGCTCCCGGAGCAATGCGCCGAGCGCGCGGATGACACCCTCCTCGCCGGCGACGGCCGCGTCCTCGAGCCCCCGCACGAAGGCCGACGGCTCGAAGTAGCGCTCGAGTTCGGCACGCAGCCTCGCCAGCCGTCGCGAACGACGGATGCGCCCCGCGGCCGCCTGCACGCGTTCGACGTCGCCGTCGGTCAGGAACGGCTGGATGCGGACGATCCGCTCATTCGTCACGGGCGGATCGATGGTCGTCAGCACCAGGTCGGTGTCGATCGACGCCCAGTCCGGATCGACGCGCGTCTCGACGCCGACGACCTCGATCGCCTGTCCGAGCGAGCGGTCGACGCTCGAGCGCAGCAGCTCGTGCAGGTCGTAGTACCCGGGGCACACGATGGTCGCGGTCAGCAGCTGGTCGGCGCGGCGGCTGCGCTCGAGGCGGCCGCCGACATGCATGGCGATGTAGGCGATCTCGTCGTCGGGCAGCGGGATGCCCAGCCTCTGCTGCAGGCGGCTCGCGATGAAGACCGCCACCTCGAAGATCATCGGATACGTCGACTTCAGCGACCGCGTGAGCGGGTTGCGCGACCACGCCTGCTCGCGGGCGCGGTGCAGCAGGTTCTGCACGTGGAGGGCCAGCCGCGCCACGAAGTCGTCGTGGGCGATGTCGACCAGGAACTCCTCGGCGGCGGCGCTCACGACGTCGTGCACCGCCGTCTCGACCTCGGGATCGAGGGTGGACGGCGCGGTGGCGGATGCCGCGCCCTCGAGCCCGTCCGGTGCGACGACGCGCGTGAGCACCAGGGTGGCGAGATGCTGCAGGTCGGCACTGCCGAGCTGCACCTGGAGGTGCCGCTCCGACAGGTCGGCGATGATCGCCGCCACCTGGGTCTGCGTGGGCCGGTCACGCGCGCCAGCGCCCTCGGCGCCGACGGCGTCGAGCGGGCGGTCCCGCGCGGTGCGGTCCGCCGCGATCGCGATGTGCATCACCACGTCGGCGATGCCGAACTCGTTGACGAACCAGCCCAGCTCGCCGAGCCGCGCGACGAGCTCGGTCTTGAACGGCCCGAACGCCTGGGCACCGACCGACCCCTCGCCGAGCGTGCGCCGGAGGGCTGAGAGGTCGAAGGATCCGGCATCCATCTCGTCATGCGCGAGCTTGCTGAGAAGCCGTCGCTGGGCGCCCTCGGTGCCGCGCAGCCGGGCACGCGATGCGGAGCGCTCGAGGGTCAGCTCGGTACCGCCGAGCAGGCCGCGCACCCGCGCGAGGTCGGCGTCGAGCGTCGCGGGCGAGACGTGCAGCGCTTCGGCGGTCTCGAACACCTCGATGCCGTCGGCGGCGTCGAGGAGGGCCCGCACCAGCGTGTGCAGGCGGTCGCGAGGCGTGCCGGCGTCGCCGCCGACTCGGAGGGCTGCGGCGGCCTCGGAACCGGCCCGGTACCCCTGAGGACCCGACTCGACCGCGACGCCAGGGGCGACGCGGGCATTGGCCGCCGTCACGTACGACCGAATACTGCGGGGGGTGACGCCCAGGGCGTCGGCGAGGGCGGATGCCGTCACCCAGTCGCCGTCGCGCAGGAGCAGTCCGAGCACACGATCCTGCCGAGCCCGGGTCACCTGCCCAGTCAACCACGCGCACGTCGGCGCCGGCCCGAGGCGTTTCGTCTCG
>NZ_MWLP01000150.1:0-2848 GCF_010634885.1 Microbacterium sp. B35-04
CTCCCTCAACGACCGGGGGAAGCGGGAAGACGGATGCCCCCGGCCCGGCGCAGTGCGCCGGGCCGGGGCATCCGTTCGCCGTTGTGTCAGTCGCCGGCGCTGAACGCATGCGTCCAGGTCGACACCGCACCTGCGGCGACCGCGAAGCCGGCCTTCGGTACCGCCGTCACGCGCACCTCCGACCCGGCGGGGACCTTGACGAGCGGCTTCTCGGCCTTCACGCCGTTGACGTAGTAGTCGAACGACGGGTCGGGCGCGACCACCACATGGTCGGATGCCGACCCGCTCGGGTTCACGAACTTCGGCTCGCGCGGGGTCGCCGCGGTCGTGCGAACCGGCACGTTCGCGAAGTCCATGTCGCTGGCCAGGTAGTAGCTCGTGTACGACGGCTGGTTGTAGGTGGTGTTCTGGCGGGCGGCCTCGGCACGGTACTGCACATCGTGCATGAGCGTCGGCAGCTTGTGCGTCGTCACCTCGGTGCTCGTGAAGATGCGCAGCGCGCTCGAGTCGGCGGTGCGCACGAGCAGCTCCTCACGCCAGTCGCCGAGCACGTCGGCGACGAGTGACGGATTGCCCTTCGTGCCGTTGTTCGTGCGGGTGCCGTCGGCGGTGAGCAGGCGGCCACGCGTCCAGTCGTCGATCGTGACGTTCTGGTCGCCGCTGCCGTTGACGATCTGCGTCGTGAGGTCGGCGGCCCAGCGGATCGACTGGTTCGTGCCCGGGATCGTCGAGCCGAGGATGTCTCCGGTCGCGCTCAGCAGGCCCGAGGCCTCGGTGCCGCCCGGCATGCTCGCCCAGGCTTCGATCCCCGCGACGTCGGGGCGCACGTCGCCGATCATGCTGCGACCCGTGTCGCGGCCCGAGTACGCGCCGAACAGCACCTCACCGGTGGCGGCATCCCTCATCGCCGAGCCGTAGGGAGCGAACGTGCCGCCCTCATGCGCGGTCCAGATCTCGAGACCGGGACGATTCGGGTCGATGTCGGTCACGTGCATCGCATCGCCGTGGCCGAGGCGCACGTTCTCACCGGGGGCGGCGCTGCCGGCGGGCAGCGTGTCGAACGAGCTGTACAGCAGCCCGCCGTCGTCGTCGATCGTCGCCGCGCCGTACACGATCTCGTGCTTGCCGTCGCCGTCGACGTCGGCAGCGCTCAGCGAGTGGAAGCCCTGCGTGGTGATCTTGCCGTACACCGGGTCGGTGCCGTCACGGCCGTGCGGGCCGTCGTTGAACGGGTTCGTCATCGGCACGTGGCCGCTGTCGACGAACCAGCGGGTGCTGAGGTGCTCACCGTCCCAGTCGTACGCCGCGATCGTCGAGCGCGTGTAGTAGCCGCGGGCGAAGATCGCCGACGGGTGCGTGCCGTCGAGATAGGCGACCCCGGCGAGGAAGCGGTCGACGCGGTTGCCGGGCTCGATGCGCGCCATCGCGTAGTCGCCCCACAGCAGTCCGTCGTCGTCGCGGCCCGGCTCGTAGCGGACGGTTTCGAGCTCTTCGCCGGTCGCCGAGTCGAACACCGTGAGGTACTCGGGGCCGTCGACGATGAACCCCTCGAAGGTCGTGAGGTCGTTGCGGGCGCTCCGCGACGGAGCGTAGGTGGTGATGAAGTAGTCCACGAGCTCGGTGGCCGACGCCTCCGAGAGCGGGTACTCGTGCGCGACCGGGATGCCGAACGCCTCCTCGAGCGTCGCGGGCCAGTTGCCGGCGACGACTTCGGGATGCTCCGACCACCCTTCGAACACCTCGATGAGGTGCCGGCGGAAGTCCGCGGCGCTCATGCGGTAGTCGTCGGTGGGTTCGTACCCGGCGGCGAGGTCCTCGGCGAGCATCGTGATGTTCACCGGCGCCTGAGCCGTGCCGTCGGCGTTGTAGCGGGTCGAGGTCGTGCCCGGCGCCGTCTTGAGCATCGTCTCGGACCGGCCGTCGCCGTCGAAGTCGTAGACCATGAACTGCGTGTAGTGCGCGCCGGCCCGGATGTTGACACCTAGATCGATGCGGTTGAGCAGCGTGCCGTCGAGCTCGTACGTGTCGACGTACACCGCGCCGGTGTACCCCTTCTGCGACACGTCCTTCGAGTTCGACGGATCCCACTTCACGACGAACTCGTACGCGCCGTCGCCGTCGACGTCGGCCACCGATGCGTCGTTCGCCGAATACGTGAACGCCTCGCCCGCGGGGGTGACGCCGTCGGCGGGCTTCTGCAGCGGCAGGTCATAGAACCCGTCGCCCCACACCGACGCGGGAGCGGACTGCTCGCCCGTCACGTCGTGCCACGCCGGGGCGACCGTGTAGATGGATGCTGCAGACCCGGCCGGATCCGCATAGTTCGTGCTGTCGTCGACCGTGGCGATGCGCTCCCCGTCGCGGAACACCGCGAACGACGGGCCGCTCACGCCGGTCTCGGTCGCCGGCCCCGCCTCGGTCGCGAGGAGGCGCCAGCTGAGGAAGACGCCTTCGCCGGTCGACACCGCGACCACGCCACGGTCGAGCGCTTCGAGCTGGGCGCCGGCGGGGGCGTCGCCGGGCGGCTCCGCCTCGTGCGCCAGCGCGGGGGATGCGAGCCCGAGGGTCAGGGCGCACGCGGCAGTGCCTGCCACGATCGCGCGTACAGAGGTTCTGTGGAGATTCATCGTCGAATCGCTCTCTCGAGTCATGGCCCGTGTGGGGGCGGGCAGCCGATCGCTGTCAACGTGCGGAATACGTTTTCCCGAGCGACGATAGACGACCGGGTCTGGCGGGTCAATGGCTCAGCGTGATTGATTGGAACGATTTAATCCACACACGTCTGTCTCGCCCCCTTCGCTCAAGGAACGGGCAAGAGCTTCGGTCGTCGAGCGAGGGAGCGCCAGCG
>NZ_MWLP01000151.1:0-647 GCF_010634885.1 Microbacterium sp. B35-04
TGGTGCAGCAGGTAGCCGTTCGCCCCGTGGATCTCCACACCGTCCGCGCCGGCCTCGACGGCCTTCGCTGCAGCGTGGCGGAACTCCGCGACCGTCCGCGCGATGTCCTCACCGCTCATCTCGCGCGGCCGCGGAATCGGCTGACGCCCGCTCGGCGTGAACATCTCCACACCGGGCGCGATCGCGGACGGAGCGATCGGCGTGCGATGGTGCGGCGTGTTCTCGGGATGCGACATCCGCCCGACGTGCATGAGCTGCAGCACCAGATGGCCCCCCTCGGAGTGCACGGCGTCGGCCACCTCACGCCAGCCCTCCACATGAGTGGAACGGTAGATACCCGGGGTGTTCAGGTAGCCCTGACCGTCGTCCGAGGGCTGGACGCCTTCGCTGATGAGCAGCCCCAGTGACGCGCGCTGCCGGTAGTACTCCGCCGTGAGCGGGCCGGGCGTGCCATCGGGAAGCGCCCGGCTGCGTGTCATCGGCGCTAACGCGAGGCGGTGGCTCAGCTGCATGCGGCCGACGGTGGCGGTCTCCCACAGCGCGCTCATGCGTTCGCTCCGGCGATGTCGGCAACGTGCACCAGGAGCTTTCCGCGCAGGTGGCCGTCTTCGCTGCGACGGTGCGCCTCGGCGACGCCGTCGAAGGGC
>NZ_MWLP01000152.1:0-594 GCF_010634885.1 Microbacterium sp. B35-04
ACCGAGAAGTACTTCGCCTCGGGGTGGTGAAAGACGAAGGCATCGGTCGACTGCTCAGGGTGCAGCTGCAGCTCTTCGCTGAGCTCGACGCCCATGCGCTCGGGCCGGAGGAGCTCGACGACCTTGCGGCGATCCTCCATGTCGGGGCATGCGGGGTAGCCGAGTGAGAAGCGGGCGCCGCGGTACTCCAGCTTGAACAGCCCCGCGGTCTCGGCGGGGTCCTCCCCCGAGAAGCCCAGCTCGGAGCGGATGCGGGCGTGCCAGAACTCGGCGAGCGCCTCGGTCAGCTGCATCACGAGCCCATTGAGCTCGTAGTAGTCGCGGTACTTGTCTTCGGCGAACAGCTTCGCGGTGACCGAGTCGATGTGCGCGCCGGCCGTGACGAGCTGCACCGGGAGCACGTCGACGGTGCCCGATTCGCGCGCCCGGACGAAGTCGGCGAGGCACAGGTGGCGGTCGCGGCGCTGGCGCGGGAAGTGGAACCGCAGGCGCTCGGTGCCGAGCTCCCCGCCACGCCCGGAGCCTGCGGAGGGCCCATCGATGCTGCCGCCGTCCGGTGCGAGCAGGCCGGCGGTGCCGAGCACGCCGGCGGGG
>NZ_MWLP01000153.1:0-559 GCF_010634885.1 Microbacterium sp. B35-04
CCGTCGGGCACCGGCTCGGGCAGCCACTCGCCGACGTACCGTTCGCGGCGGGCGCGTGCCGATCCGAGCATGTCGAGGCACACGCGCCCGGCGACCCGCGTGAGCCAGGCCCCGGGAGCGCGGATCGCGGTCCGCTCCTCGTCGGAGAGGCGCAACCAGCGGACGTAGGTCTCCTGCACGGCGTCCTCGGCGTCGGCGACCGTACCGAGCAGGCGGTAGCACAGGCCGAGCAGCGACCGCCGCTCGCTCTCGATCTCGTCGGTGAGGGGCATCCGCTCGCTTTCGGGTGTGGGAAAAGTCTTCGCGCAGCCGGCGGTCCGGCGTGCTCACATTCTGGCGCCTCGCGTCGTCGGAATGTCGGGAGCTTCCGCACGTCGCGGGGCGAGAGGAGTGAGGTCATGAGGGTCGTTGTCGCCGGAGGCACGGGTGTCGTCGGAAGCCGGGTCGTGGAGGCACTGCGCGCGGACGGGCATGACGCCGTCCCGCTGAGCCGCCGCACCGGGGTCGACCTCACCACCGGAGAGGGACTCGATGCCGCGCTCGGCGGGGTCGACGCCGT
>NZ_MWLP01000154.1:0-3874 GCF_010634885.1 Microbacterium sp. B35-04
GCTCAACGACCGGGGGCAGGGCGGGGCTCCGGGTCACACGGTGACGCGGAGCACCTCTTCGATCGTCGTGAGGCCCTGCGTGACCTTCGACCAGCCGTCCTGTCGCAGTGACACCATGCCCTGCTCCAGGGCGACCTGGCGGATCTCGCTCCCCGTCGCGCGGGTCACGACGAGCGTCTCGATCTCGTCGGACAGCGTCATGATCTCGTGGAGTGCGACGCGCCCGCGGTATCCGGTGCTGGAGCAGGCGGGGCATCCCACCGCCTGGTACAGCTGCGGGGGATCGGCCGGGTCGTGCGGAAAGCCCAGAGCGGTCAGCACTTCGCTCGTCTCGACGAGCGGCTCACGGCACCGCATGCACAGGCGGCGCGAGAGGCGCTGGGCGATCACGGCCGACAGGGCGGTGGCGACGAGGAACGGCTCGCAGCCGATCTCGGTCAATCGCGTCAGGGCTGAAGGTGCGTCGTTGGTGTGGAGAGTCGACAGCACGAGGTGACCCGTCAACGCGGCTTCGATTGAGATGTTCGCGGTCTCGAAGTCGCGGATCTCGCCCACGAGCACCACGTCGGGGTCGGAGCGGAGGATCGACCGCAGCGCCGTCGCGAACGTCAGGCCGGCGCGGTTGTTCACCTGTACCTGGTTGATGCCGCCGATGCGGTACTCGACCGGGTCTTCGACGGTGATGACGTTGATCTTCGGGTTCGCGATCGAACGGAGCGCCGTATACAGCGTCGTCGACTTGCCCGAACCGGTGGGGCCGGTGGCGAGGATCATGCCGTGAGGCTTCGTGATCGCCTCGCGGAACCGCTTCTCGTTGGTGGGCGAGAACAGCAGGTCACGCATCCCCATGGTCTGACCGGTGTTGTCGAGGATGCGCATGACGATCTTCTCGCCCCACACGGTGGGAAGCGTCGCCACGCGGAGGTCGACGGTGCGGTTCTCGTGCGTGACCGAGAGGCGGCCGTCCTGCGGCTTGCGCTTCTCGGCGATGTCGATCGACGACATGATCTTCAGGCGCGAGATGATGCCGTCCTGGATCGCCCGGTCGGCCTTCTGCATCTCGTGCAGCACGCCGTCGATGCGGAACCGCACAGTGAGCTGCTTCTCGCCCGGCTCGACGTGGATGTCGCTCGCACGGTCGTTGATCGCCTGCGCGATGAGCAGGTTCACGAAGCGGACGATCGGTGCGGTGTCGTCCTGCTCTTCGAGGCTCTCGGTGAAGGCGGTCTGGTTCGCCTCGCTCGACTCCTCGATCGACGTCGAGAGCTCGCTGAGCTCCTCGTCCGAGCGCAGGAACCGCTCGAACATCTGCGTCAGCGCGTCCTCCGCGACGACGACCGGTTCGACGAAGAGATCGGTGATGCTGGCCACGTCGTCGAGGGCGACGATGTCGGTCGGGTCGAGCACACCCACGGTGAGTCGTTCGCCGCGGAGGTCGACGGGAATGAGACCGTACTTGCGGCACAGATTGCCGGGTACCAGCCCGACCACGTTCGGGTCGAGCGGCATGTTCGCGAGGTCGACGTAGCGGTGCCCGGTGTGCAGGGCGATCGCCTCGGCGAGCTGCGCCTCGGTCACGAGCCTCGCGTTCACGAGTGCGCGCTGCAGCTCCGGTCCATCACCCACCTCCGCCATCGCGGCGGACACATCGGCGGCTCGTACGGCTCCGGTGAGCACGAGCGTCTGTGCAAGACCTCTCACGGCAATTCCCCAATCCCCACTGGACATACTATGTGCCGCGCGTCAAGCCTGGGCGGGGTGGCTCGGCGCACTCGATAGGGTGGCGCCATGGCGGACCTGATCGCGAGGCTGACGGCCTGGGCCTTGTCCCTGCGACTGGTGCGGATGTGGCTGCACTACGCCGAACGCCGCGGTCCCATGCTGTCGGACAGCATCACCTACCGCTCCCTGTTCTCGGTGTTCGCAGGGGTGCTCCTCGGCTTCTCGTTCGCCGCGGTCTGGCTGCGGGACAACCCCGCGGCATGGCAGTCGCTGGTGGAGGCGGTGGATGCCGCGATCCCGGGCCTCGTCGGTGAGGGCGGGCTCGTCGACGTTTCCGACATCGAGGCGCCGGCAGGGCTGACCGTCGCTGGGATCATCGCCCTCGTCGCCTTGCTCGGAGCCGCGATCGGTGCGATCGGATCCCTCCGCGTCGCGATCCGGACCCTCGCCGACCGGGTGCACGACGACGTCTTCTTCGTCTGGGTGCTGCTGCGCAACCTGCTGCTCGCCATCGCCATCGGCGGCGGCTTCGTGCTCTCGGCGGGAGCGACGTTCGTCGGCACCTCGTTCGTCGGCGCGGTGCTCGACTGGGCGGGGATCACGCAGGACGGCTTCGCGGAACTCGCCACCCGCGGCGTCTCGATCCTCGTCGTCTTCGTGCTCGACATGGCCGTCGTCGCCCTCGCGTTCGTCAGCTTGAGCGGCGTGCGCGCGCGTCCCCGCGCGCTGTGGTCGGGGGCGTTCTTCGGCGCTGTCGGACTCACCGTCCTCCAGCAGCTGTCGGGACTCTTCGTCGCCGGCGCCGGCTCGAACCCGCTCCTCGCCACCTTCGCCAGCCTCATCGCGCTGCTGCTCTGGCTGAACCTGTCGGCTCAGGTGATCCTGCTGGCGTCGACCTGGATCATCGTCAGCGAGCGCGAGCATGTCGATCGCGTCCGCGAGCGGTTCGGCTCGCCGACGTTCGTGCTGCGGCGGGTGCGGCAGGCGGAGGATGCCGTGCGGGTCGCCACCGAAGAGCTCGAGCACGCTCGTGCCGACGCCGACAAGGAACGCGCCGCGCGGCAGAAGGCGGCGGAGGAGAAGGCGGCGGAGGAGAATCCGGAGGACGAGAATCCGGAGGACGAGAAGGCGGGACGGTCGAAGTCGAACGCGGGCACGGCCGGAGAGGGGCGGTCGTGACGGAGCGCGCGCCGACCTTTACCGCCGAGCAGATCCGCGCTGCCGCACGCCCCCTGCTCGACGAGGGCGTGCCCCTCATGCAGCGGGCCGCCGCCGCCCTCGCGGATGTCATCCGGGATGAGCTCGCGGCGCCGCATACCGACCCGACGACCACCGGCGCGCTGGAGCCCGTTGCCATGGACGACCCCGGCGACCCGCGCCCCCGCGTGCTGATCCTCGTCGGCAGCGGCGACAACGGCGGCGACGCGCTCTACGCCACCGCGCAGGTGACCGACGTCGCGGACGTCGACGCGTTGCTCGTCTCCGACCGCTTCCATGAGGCGGCTCTCGCGGCTGCCGTCGGCGCGGGCGTGCGCCGAGTGGATCTCACCGAGATCGCCGACGTGGGGCGCCATTACGCCCTGATCGTCGACGGCATCCTGGGCATCGGAGCGTCGCGCGAACCGGCGCTGCGCGGCACCGCGGGGGAGGCGGTCGCCGCGCTGCTCTCCACGGCGCTTTCTTCGACCACGCGAAGCGGCGGGCGGATGCCGCGGGTCGTGGCCGTCGACATCCCGAGCGGCCTGCACCCCGACACCGGCGCCGCGGACGACGTCGTGCTCCCGGCATCCGTCACCGTCACGTACGGCGCCGTCAAGGCCGGACTCGTCCGCGGGCGCGGGCCCGAATACGCGGGAGACATCGTGCTCGTCGACATCGGGCTCGGCACGGCGTTGGCGGCCGCTGAACCGGTCGGCGAGGCGTCGGTATCCCGAGTCGTGGCGGCGCCGGCGGACTGAGAGTCGGCGCCCGAGACCCGGCGCCCGACCTCAGGGGTGCTACTCGCCCTCGTCCTCGCCGCCGCGGTTGTTGCCGGGGAAGTCGGGGGAGTCCTTGTCATGGCCGAAGGCGTTGCCGCGGCCGTTGTTCCCGGGTCCGTCGGCGGCCTTGTCGTCCTTCGCGTCGCGGTTGCCCGGGAAGTCGGGGGAGTCCT
>NZ_MWLP01000155.1:0-598 GCF_010634885.1 Microbacterium sp. B35-04
GACGCCGCCCGCGATGGCGAGGGTCAGGACCGTCTCGTGGTCGAAGACGGCGAACACCACGCCGCCCGCCATGAGCAGCGCGCCGAGCGCCATCATGAGCCGGAGCGGGATGACGCGTGCGATCGCACCCGTGGCGAAGCCGACGCTCGACATGCCGATGAGGAGCGGGAGCATTGCGAGTCCCGCGGCCTGCACGCCGAGCCCGAGACCCCACCCCGAGTCGGCGGGCGTCTCGAGGAACTGGGGAAGGTAGCCCCAGAACCCGAAGGCGGCAGCACCGATGAGGAGTGCGGCTGCGTTGACCGGCCAGATGGCGCGAGTCGCCATCAGGCGCAGGTCCACGAGGGGGTTGTCGGAGCGCAGCTCCGCGACGACCCAGGCGATGACCAGCGCCGCTGCCGCCGCGAACATGCCCAGCGTGAGCGGTGAGGCCCAGCCCCAGCGGGCACCCGAGCTGAGCGGGACCAGCAGGGCGATGAGCCACCCCGAGAGCAGGACTGCCGAGACGACATTGACGCTTCCGGTGGCGCGAAGCCCTGCCGGCGGAACGAGCATCGCGGTCAGTGCGATGCCGGCCACGGCGGCGACGAACGGCACG
>NZ_MWLP01000156.1:0-676 GCF_010634885.1 Microbacterium sp. B35-04
GAGCCAGGCGATCGGGTAGCCGATCCACGCGAGGTATGCCGCGATGAGGAACGCCGCCAGCACGAACACGGTGAACAGCCAGCGCGTGGCGGTACGGCCGATGAGCACGGTGAGAGTCTTCTTGCCCGCGACGCGGTCCTGGTCGATGTCGCGGAGGTTGTTGGCCAGGAGCACCGCGCACGCGAGGAGTCCGACGCCGACGGCGCCGAACCAGGCCTCCTGCGGCAGCGCGAGCGCCTGCACCCACGTGGTGCCGAGCGTCGCCACGAGGCCGAAGAAGACGAAGACGACGAGCTCACCGAGGCCGTAGTAGCCGTACGGGCGCTTGCCGCCGGTGTAGAACCACGCGGCGATGATGCAGACGGCGCCGACCGCGAGCAGCCACCACTGCTGCGTGCGGATCGTGATCGCGAGGCCTGCCACCGCCGCGATCGCGAAGAAGGCCAGCGCCACCAGCAGTACTGTGCGCGGCCTGACCTTGCGGGACGCGGTGAGGCGCGCGGGCCCCACGCGGAAGTCATCGGTGCCGCGGATGCCGTCGCTGTAGTCGTTGGCGTAGTTGACGCCGATCTGCAGCGACACCGAGACGATGAGGCAGAAGAGGGCGATCACCCAGTGGAAGACGTCGGTCACGAGGATCGCGGCACCGGTGCCGACGAGGATCGGCGTGACCGCG
>NZ_MWLP01000157.1:0-3761 GCF_010634885.1 Microbacterium sp. B35-04
GCTCGCCGGCGGCTGAACCGCGTGGTGTGCGCGTGGGGGCGTTCATACCCCCACGCGCTTCCTGTCCAAAGACTCGTATGGGGAGTGAAGAAACGTGTCGGTGAAGATCTCGTACGACGAGCTTGGTGCGCTCTACACCAACCTGCTCGCGACACAGACCGAGTTCGAGGCCGCGTCCCAGCGACGCAGCGACCTCAGCGGTGACATCGGGACGCCGTACGGCCGGGGCGAATTGCGCGACAAGACCGACGACTTCGAGAAGCGCTGGGACGATCGCCGCAGCAAGCTGACCGAAGGCCTGAAGGCGGTCACCGAGCAGACGAAGACGGTTCTCGAAGGCTTCGGTGACTTCGACACGCAGGTCGCCGCGGAGCTGGCACAGCAGATGCAGGAAGTGAACTGACGCATGGCGATCCATCAATCCCCGAAGGGGCGTCCTGTGGAGGTCGTCGAGGGCGACGGCGAGGCGGTGCGCGAGCGCGGTCAGCAGATCGTCAACCTCGGTGCCGCGATGTCGGATGCCGAGTCGCTGCTGACGCGGCTCGTGAACGACGGCGCGGACATGGAAGGCAAGGCGATCGACAAGCTCCGCGATCTCAGCGGTGAAGTCAACGCCGAACTCGGCCGCGCGGCCGAGCTGTACGAGGCCGTCGGCCCGTACGTGAGGGACTACGGTTCCGAGCTCGCCACGGTGAAGACGCTCATGAACACCTCGGTGTCCGACGCCGAGAGCTACTGGCTTCAGTACCAGCAGAAGCTCAGCGAGTGGCAGAGCGCGTCCATGGCGCCGGTCGACTACCCGGAGGATGCCGGAGACGACGTCGAGGCGTCCACCGCCGCGGAGCGCGCGCACGCGAACACCGTCGAGACGGCGGAAAACGACAAGGACGACGCCTACCTGCTGTGGAAGGGCGCCGCAGACGACTTCGACGACCAGTACGACCGTTGGGAGACGGCATTCGACGACGCCGTCACCGGCGTCCGCTCCTCCACCGCGCACGCGATCGAGGACAGCTGGCGTGACAACCTCGACGGCTTCGTCGATTTCGCCCTCGATGTGCTCGCCGTCGCGGGCGTGGTGCTCGCCGTCCTCGCCATGGTCGTCGGCGGGCCCATCGTCGCCCTGCTCGCGCTGACGGTGGGCGTGCTCGCTCTCGCCGGAACGCTCTGGCAGTACTCGCGCGGCGACGCGGAGCTGTGGGAGGTCGGTCTGGCGGTGCTCGGCGTTCTTCCCTTCGGCGCGTTCGGCGAGTTCGCGAGCGGGGGGTTCGGGGCGGGAATGCGCGCCTGGACCGGGTTCTCGCGAGGAGGACTCTCGTTCGGCGACGACGTCGCACGCTGGACGCTCAGCCTCGGCTCGCGCAGTCCTGGCCAGTGGGTGTCGAACATGCGCACGCTCGGTCCGGAGGCGGGATTCGTCGTCAACTCCTTCGACGAGGTACTCAGCACTGCCGTGTCGGGTCAGGACCCGTTCATGTGGGAGGTGATCGGAGAGCTGGGCACCACCGGTCAGCAGATCACATACGCCTTCAGTGCTGTCGGAACCAACCTCAACAACATCGCGACCCTGGCCGGCAGCGCCCAGGGAGCGTTCGAGTTCGCAACCGGCATCGACCGGGTCGCCTACCCGACATGGTGATGGGGTCCGCTGTGGCAGGGTGGTTCGGTGACTTCACTGCGTGAACAGCTGGGTGGCGGCCGGCGGGGGATTCCCGAGTTCCGGATGGCGCTGCCCGACGGCTGGACCATGTACGACACGTCGGGGGACACGGAGCGTTCGCTGCTCGAGAAGGCGCGCGTCCGGCTGCGTGAAGCGCATCGGCCCGACGTGTACGCCGCGCTCGAGACTCACGTGACCGGGGCGCTCGCAGCCGCACGCAAACAGGGCGCCTTCGTCATGATCATGGCGGGCGAGGACGCCCCGGCATGGTCGACCGTACCGGTGAGCATTCTGGGGACTGTCACCGAGGGTGCCGCAGGGTCGACGCTGGACGCGATGGTCGCCGATGCCGTGGAACGGCGCGGCGCGCGGTCGCTGGAGGGCAGCAGACGGTTCTTGCGCTGGGTGGACCGGCGCGTCGTGGAGCTCTCGGGAGACAGCGTTGGCGCGTACACGGTGGTGTATCTGACGCCCGTGCCGGGCACCCGGCGCGCGCAGGCGCTCCAGTTCACCGCGACCCTCGTGCATCCCACCGAGATCGACCCTGCCGAAGACCCGCACATGAGGACGTGGCTCGCTCTCCTCGACGCGCACATGCTGACCTTCGGGTGGACCGGGCGATGACGCGCGTCACCTTCGAGATCGATCGGGCCACCGCTATCGTCCTTCCTGGGCCGGGAATGGCCGGCGGCGACGTCAACGCGTGGGCGGCTGAATCCGCCGCGGCTCTGTTGGCGCACCACGATCTGCCGGCTCACCAGCGCGCCGCTCTTCCGCGGGTCCTGGCGCGGGCGCAGCGCTCCGCCGCCGAGGATGCGAGCACCAACGTGCTCACCTTCGAACCGGAGACGGGCGCGTGGGCGCCGCTGCGCCTGACGATTCTCGATCGATCCATCGATACGGATGAGCAGCGACGCTTCCTGTCACCTCCGGCGGTGCTCGAGCCGCGCATCCGGCTCGCCGCATCGACGGGGCTCGGTGAGGGCTGTTCGTCTACAGTCAGGGAGGACGCGCAGCGGGCGAGCGTCCGATGGCTGTTCATGACTTCCGACAGGACGCTGTTCGCGGTGCTGGGTCCGCTCCCCCCGCAGTCCGTCCTGCTCGCCGCCGCCCGCGCCGAGACGCTGATCGATTCGGTGCACGTCGACGACGCGGTCTGGGCCCCTTCCGACGCGTTCGACCCGTCCGGCGTCGTCGCCGCGGCCGAAGGAGAGGATGCGGTGTGGCGGATCTGAGCGCGGGGCCGGCGACGACGTTCGCGCGCGCTGCATCGCAGTGGACGCCCTTGGACTGGTGGAAGCTCGAGGCGCGTGCGTTGCACGGCGTTCCCGAGCTCCGTCGAGCGCTGGCCGCCTTCGCGCCGGCGGCTGCCTGGAAGGACCTCGCGAAGAACGTCGCGCCGGGATGGGGATGCTTGCTCACGCTGTCGCATATCGCGAGCTTCACGCTGCCGGCCGTCGCCCTGCTCTTCCTGCTGTCGTGGGTCTTCGGGCGCAATGACGTCGCGCCGGTGGGCGTTGCCGGGCTGCTCGCAGGCGTCGCGGCGCTCATCGCGGGCATCGGCATCGTGACGGAGATTCGCGAATCGCTGGGAACCGACCCGAAGATCCACCGGATGCTCGGCTCGCTGCATCTCGTGCCGTCGGCGATCGGGTCGCTCGTCGCCGTCGCAGCCATCACACAGGGAGCGGCGGATGGCGTGTGGGGCGTCGTGGGGCTGCTGGCCGACGTGATCGTCGGCATCCTGCACTTCCTCTTGTTCCGCGGGCCCGCCCACACCGGAAGCGATCGCTGGCAGCGCAGCTTCGCCGGCCTCGAGGCGGCGCTGGAGCGCATGCCACCCGACGAGCGGATGCGCATCTACAGCGACATCCAGACGGCGCTCGAGGTATTGAGGGACCACGGTCTGATCTCGAGCGAGGACTATGCGCGAGCCCGCGAGCTGCGCATCGGCATCCTGGGGATGACGATGGCTCCTCGCGAGGACCTCACGCCGCGTTGACCTCCGCGATCGCCGGTCGCGTCGAGGGCACGCGCATGGGGAATGGTCCCCATGGGCTGATCGCGTCATGCCGATTACCGTGGAGTCGGCGGCCCGGGG
>NZ_MWLP01000158.1:0-774 GCF_010634885.1 Microbacterium sp. B35-04
TGCCGCGTCCCGCGCGATCACGGATGCCCGGGCCGACGCGCTGATCCATCTCGCGGCCATTGCGGTGCCGTTCAGCGCACCCGAAGACGTGATCCTCCGCACCAACGCGGCCCTCGCCTTGAACGTGATGTCGGCGGGCGTCGCGGCGGGTGTCGCGAAGATCGTGGCGGCGTCGAGCCCGACCGTCCTCGGCTACGGCGCGCCGAGAGGATGGCTGCCCGACCGCTTCCCGCTCGACGAGGAGACGGCGCCGAAGCCGTGGAACGCCTACGCGCTGTCGAAGCACCTCGCAGAGCAGACCGTCGCGATGCTCGCGCGCCAGACCGGCGACGCGACGCGGTTCGCGGCCTTCCGCCCCTGCTACGTCATCGCGCCCGAGGAGTGGGACGGCGCACCCACCCAGCAGGGCCACACGGTGGCCCAACGCCTCGACGACCCTGCGCTGTCGGCGCCCGCCCTGTTCAACTACGTCGACGCGCGGGATGTCGCGACCTTCATCGACACCCTCCTGTTGGCGCTGCCCGAAATCCCGAACGCCGAGGTGTTCTTCGTCGGCGCCGACGACGCACTGGCCCGCCGCCCGCTCGCCGAGCTGCTGCCGCAGTTCGTGCCGGGCACCGCTGAGCTCGCCGCGGAATTGACCGGCACCGCGCCGGCGTTCTCCAATGCGAAGGCCCGCCGCGTGCTCGGCTGGCGCCCGGCCCACACCTGGCGCGGCGAGTTGGGTGAACCCCTGCCCGCCTCCGACGCGTTTGGTCTCGCTCGTTCCTCGCT
>NZ_MWLP01000159.1:0-554 GCF_010634885.1 Microbacterium sp. B35-04
TCGCCCTCGCCGGCAGCGGGGCAGAGGTGGTCGCCGCCGACTTCTCGCCCGGCATGATCGCGGAGGGCGAGCGCCGCCATGGTCCGAAGGCGTCAGGCGGCGGCATCCGCAATCTCTCGTTCGTGCAGGCCGACGCGACCGCGCTGCCGTTCGGCGACGACGAGTTCGACACCGTCACGATGTCGTTCGGCCTCCGCAACGTCAACGAGCCGAAGAAGGCGCTGCGGGAGCTGCTGCGCGTGACCAAGCCCGGTGGGCGGCTCGTGATCTGCGAGTTCTCGCAGCCGCCGTCCAAGACGTTCAACGGTCTCTACCGCTTCTACAACGACCGCGTGCTGCCGGTCGTCGCGAAGACGGTGAGCTCCAACGCCGAGGCGTACGACTACCTCAATGAGTCGATCCGCGACTGGCCCGACCAGCGAACGCTGGCGGCGTGGATCCGCGAAGCGGGCTGGACTGACGTCGCGCACCGCAATCTCTCGATGGGCATCGTCGCCCTGCACCGGGGCACGAAGCCCGCGGACGGGGCCAAGAAGCCCACCGGTCGTTGAGCG
>NZ_MWLP01000016.1:0-38414 GCF_010634885.1 Microbacterium sp. B35-04
TCCCGCATATGCGGGAACAAGGCTACGGGCGCCTCGTGAACATCAGCTCGGTTTCGGGGCTGGCTGGCGGTATCGGGCCGGTGTTCGCCGATGGCGCGGGTGGGCGTTCGGGCGCAGCCTATGCCGCCTCCAAGGGCGGCGCGATCAACCTCACCAAGTGGATCGCTCGACAGGTGGGGGCATGGGGCATCACTTGCAACACCGTCGCCCCCGGGCCGATCGCTTCGCCTATGGCGGCGAGCGGCGACTACGACGTTGCAGCCATCCCGGTCCCGCGGATGGGAGAGCCGCACGAGGTGGCCGCCGCCGTCGCCTACCTTGTCGATCCGTCCTCCGCCTACGTCAACGGCACTTGCCTCCGCGTCGACGGCGGCATGGTGATGTCGTGACGCCCTTCATCACGGGGTGGGCTCACGGCCAGTTCGGAAAACTCCCGGGCGAGACCCTTGAGAGCCTGATCGTCGGCGTCGGTGCTGCCGCCATCGAGGACGCGGGGCTTGATCCGGCCGATATCGACGAGATCTATCTCGGCACCTTCAACGCCGGGCTCGTGCCCCTTGCATTCGCATCCTCCCTCGCGCTGCAGATCTCACCCGCGCTGCGCCATGTTCCGGCCACGCGAGTGGAGAACGCGTGTGCCTCCGGGTCCGCGGCGGTCCTGCAGGGCGTGAAGGCGCTTCAGGCTGGCTCCGCCCGCAATGTTCTGGTCATCGGCGCCGAGAAGATGACGCACGCGCCCTCCGACGCCGTCGGCCGAGCGCTGCTCGGCGCGGATTACGAATCGGCGGGTTCGGAGTCCGTCACGGGGTTCGCCGGACTGTTCGCTCGCACGGCGGCGATTTACGAAGAGCGGTACGGGCCGGTCGGCGGCCCGCTCGCGATGATCGCCGCGAAAAGCCATCGCAACGGTGCGCTTAACCCGTTCGCTCACCTGCGCAAGCCGCTGACTGAAGAGTTCTGCCGAACCGTGTCGGATCGCAACCCGGTCGTCGCTGCTCCACTTCGACGCACGGACTGCTCGCCCGTTTCTGACGGCGCGGCTGCGCTCGTGCTCTCCGCTCAGTCCTCGCGGAACGCTCGTCATGCCCCCGTCCGCATGATGGGGATGGCACAAGCGAACGACTATCTGCCGTGGAGTGAACGCGATCCACTCGCCTTCGCGGGGAGCGTTCAGGCGTGGACACGGGCGTTGAGCGCGGCGGGCGTCTCCCGTGACGATCTGGATCTTGTCGAGGTGCACGATTGCTTCACGATCGCAGAGTTGATCATGTACGAGGTCATCGGCCTCACGCGACGCGGTGAGGGCAGGCGTGCGATCGAGGAAGGCATCGTCGATCGGGACGGCGCACTCCCTGTGAACGTCTCGGGAGGGCTGAAGTCGAAGGGCCACCCGGTCGGGGCCACGGGCGTCTCGCAGCACGTGATGGCGTCGATGCAACTGACTGGGACCGCCGGTGACATGCAGCTGCCGAACGCACGGCGTGCGGCCGTGCATAACATGGGCGGTCTCGCGGTCGCGAACTACGTCAGCGTACTCGAGGCGATCTGACGCGGCAGCTGTGTCCGACACCGGCTTGACCGAACTGCCATCTGAATTACACACGAGTGGGTGGAATAACCGACGATGTCACCGTATCGTGAAATACGAGTGAACTGAAATGTTCGCAGGGGTCAAGGAGGATCACATGCGTGCTGTTGATGGTGACATGCCCACCGAGGCGCCGTTCGACCGCGCCGATGACGGCCACCTGAGCGAAACGGATCAGATCGATCGCATCATTCATACGGAGATGAATCGATGGATGCTGTTTCGTTAGTCCGACGGTGAGAACTTCTTCTTCGCCTCGCGCGACGACGACGTGATCCTCGCGGCGGGGGACCGCATCGCCCCTTCCGACGTCGAAAGCACCGTCGTGCAGTAGCCCGACGCCGTCGAAGTTGCGGTCGGTGGTCGGCCCGATGAACTGCGCGGCGATGTCGTCGCGGCGTTCGTCGCGCCTGTCGCGGAAGCCTCGCGAGGCGACGCGCTGCGCGACGCGATCATGCACCTCGTCCGCGAACTGCACCCGGACTGGAGGTCGACGGATGACCCCGGAGTGGCGGTGGTGCGACCGACATCCATCGCGAGCCGATATGCGGGCGAGAGTGAGATATGAAAATAGTGGCAGACTGAGATTTGTGTCGAGGGTGTCAGCCTCGCGAGCATCCAGCGCCCTAAGTCGCCAGTTCTACCCACGCCGTCCTCGGCATCAATGAAGATGAGGTCCCACATGAAATCGACGCGAGCGCGGAGCATATCTCTACATCCACATGGCCGTGGACAAGCCCTGCGAACGAGGGCCATCGTCGCGGCGGCGATCACGGCAGCCGTCGTGATAAGCGGGTCCGTCCCTGTATCGGCGCATGCAGCCGAGCTGGGGTCCGGCTCAGGAACCGACGGTGGTCGAGCGGTCGTGAAAGTGGAGCAAGGCGTCTTGCGGGGCAGTTCGGATGGCGGTGTGGAGGCGTACGTCGGGATACCGTATGCCGCCCCGCCGGTGGGAGAGCGGCGATTCGCCGCTCCCGAAGCGCCTGAGCGGTGGCCGGGCGTTCGATCAGCGACCTCGCACGCCCCAGCGTGTCTGCAGGCCGGGCTCGCCACGGTGACCGGCGTGGAGACCAGTGAGGACTGCCTCTACCTCGATGTCTATCGCCCCGACCATAAAACATCGCCGACTGGTGGCGGTCGCGAAGACATGGGCGTTCTTGTCTGGCTCCACGGCGGCGCGTTCGCTGCCGGTAGCGGAGCGTTGTTCGACGCCCGCGAACTCGCGGAGCGAACGAACACGGTAGTCGTCACGATGAACTACCGGCTGGGCGCATTGGGGTACCTGGCCACAGAGTCCCAAGGACCAGACGCCGGCAATGCCGGATTGCGCGACCAGATCGCCGCACTGGAGTGGGTTCGTGAAAACATCCGCTCATTCGGAGGGGACCCCGCAAAGGTTGCTGTTGCGGGACAATCCGCCGGTGCGATGTCGATCTGTGGACTCCTCGTATCTCCGCGGGCGGAGGGCTACTTCTCGCGGGCGGTGCTCCAGAGCGGTCCGTGCACCCAAGCACTCTTCAACGCGCGTGCTCAGTCCATCGCGGTGGGCGAGGCGTTCGCGACCGGGCTGGGCTGTCCGACCGGACCCCATCAGCTCGAGTGCTTGCGCGGGCTCGATGCGGATTCGATCATGAGCACCGGCGGATTCTTCACGCCAACCTACGGCGTGCCGACCGTGCCCGAGCAGCCTCAAGTGGCGATCGCAGCCGGTCGCTGGCATCGCGTCCCAGTCCTCGTTGGGTCGACGAAGTGGGACTACATCGGAGCCGTCGGTGCGCTCGGGCCAGACCCGGCGGCAGCAACCGCTGAGCAATATGCCCAGACGGTGATGGCATTCTTCGGGCCTGGCGCCGAAGCGGTGCTCCAGCGGTATCCCGCGGGCGCCTACGAGAAGCCGGCATACGCGTTTGCCGCGGTCATGACGGATGCTTCGTTCGGATGCGGGTCCTTTGAATTCGCGAAAACCGTGGCAGCACAATCTGTGGCGACGTGGCAGTTCGAGTTCGACGATCCGACATCGCCGACGCTCGCTGGACAGCGCATCCCGGGCATCGATATGGCCAGCAGTCATAGCGCCGAGCTTGCGTATCTCTTTGACTACGCCGATGTGGAGAGGCCGCTGACCGCCCACGAGAAGACCCTGGCTCATCGAATGATGGACTATTGGGGCGATTTCGCGGCCTCCGGGATTCTCCCCTGGGCCGCTTTCTCCGGTGATACCGGCACAGCCATCAGCCTTTCTTCGTCGGGTGACCGTGTGACCGGTGACTTCGCGGCCGTACACCACTGCGAATTCTGGGGCGAGGCGCGATGACACGAACCCGTCCCACCGCCCCAGTGCGCGAGCGCCCATACCGGCTTGCATCGGTGCCCCCGGCGGCGCCTATTGCGCTCGACGGTGCCGCTTCTTGATCGAAGTTCGCCAAAATATAACCACAGTCATATTTCTGATAATCTGACTGTTCAGTGCGCTGAACGGCGTACGAGGATCACCGGCCCAAGGTCCCGGAAGAGAGACGTGTCAATGAAGATGCCGAAAGTCCTTCGCATTCGTTCTCGATTGGTATCACCGCGTCAGGGTCGTCCGACGCGGATAGGTTCCGCCGCACTCGCAGTTGCGGCCCTGCTCATGGCCGCTCCAGCGGCCGCGGCGGCGGCAACCGGCGAATCGAACGAAGGGGGCGGGACGCTTTCGCACCACGAATTCGGCGTGGTGAACGGGACGCTGTACGAGTACCACGTCTACACCCCGGTCGGCTGGAGGGGATCCGACAGGCTTCCGCTCTACATGGTGCTCAACGGCTGTGGAGTCTCGGCGGCCGAGATGATGGAAGACACAGGCCTCAATACGATCGCCGACCGAGAGCGGTTCATCGTGGCCTACGCGGACAACGAAGGTGCCAAGCCGAATTGTTGGCCTGCGGTCGCCGAGGATGCGGTGCTCACCGCATCGACCGGCAACCCGAATCTCACGCGCGGAGCGGGCGGTGCTGCCGACATCGTCGCGGGAATGACGACGCAGATCCTCGAGCAATATCACGGGAACAAGCACCGGGTGTACTTGGCCGGTGGTTCGTCTGGGGCTTTCCAGGCGAGTGCGACGGCCGCCGCTTACCCCGAACTCTATGCCGCGGTGGGGCTGGTTGCGGGAGCCGGGCCCGGCATGGCAGTAACGTGCATGAACTATTCCACAGCCGTGGTGGCGGACTACGCGGCGCTGGCGGTGACCGCGATGGGCACCCCGGCCCGGGTCGTCCCTTTCATCACGTTCGGCGGCACGCTTGATCCTCTCGGCGAGCAGCCCGGCGATGTGGGCGGATGTTCCGGCCTGGGCTACCAGCAGTGGCTTGCGATGGCGAATCTGGTGAAGCCCGGCAGCTTCTACACCGACCCCGCGGCGACTGAGCACGGCCAGGTGGTGGACGGATATGCATGGACGAAGGAAGTGGCGAAGAACCGCCAGTCTGGCTGCGAGATCGGCCAACGATGGATCATCGAGGGAATGGGGCACACGTGGCCGGGACCTCCGGGCGATCAGCGCGGACCGGACGCGGCTCAGCTGTCGTGGGATTTCTTCGAGCAATTCACGCGCAACGGAGCGAGTCTGTCGTGTCGCGCCAGCGGCGCGGGGGCTGAGTAGCAGCTCCGCGGTGGGAAATTTGTTCAGACACGTAACAAGGAAGTTGTCGAAATGGTGAGTCCAACCTTGAAGGCCGATCTGGTCGTCACGGCCATTCAGAGGGCGGCGATGAAGAAGATGGGGCGCACGCGTCCGCTGAACTCCTTCGAGCCGGCGCTCCCGACATCCACGCGGGTGCTCGGTGACGGAGTCGTCTATGTGAACGACCTCAAGTACGGGGAGGACTACCCGAACAGCTTCCTCGACGTTTGGTATCCGAACGAGGATCGTTCGAGGAAGTTGCCGGTCTTGGTGAACTTCCATGGAGGTGGCTTCTTCATCGGCGACAAGGTCTCGGGGGATCCGCTCGCCGGCGCGTCTCGTGAGTCTGAGAAGGCGGTCAATGCCGCATTCCTCTCCGACGGTTTCGTGGTCGTCTGTCCGACGTACGCCTTCGCCCCGAAGTATCGCTTCCCAGTTCAGGTGGTTCAGGCGAATCAGGTGCTCGGGTACCTCGCGTCACGCGCAGACGAGCTCTCCCTCGACATGGACCGCGTCGTGATCATGGGCGGCAGTGCCGGTGCCGGGCTCACCGAGATCCTCGGGCTCATCCATACCGATCGCGCCTACGCGGAGCTATTGGGAATCATGCCGGCGCTGGATGCCGAACAGGTCCGCGGACTCCTGATCGATGAGGCGGCATTGACCACTCGAGGCGTGACCGACCGGAACATGCGTATGCTGTTCCAGCTCTGGCTGGGCGAGAAGGTCCCCGACGGCAGCCGCGCGGGCAACCTCATCAACGTGCCGCAGCACATCCGAGGTGCGTACCCGCCGGCCTTTATCAACACGAGCAATCTCCAGCACTGGTTCATCGATTCCGCCCTCGATCTGCACGCAGCGCTCGATCGTCAGGGCCTGCCCAACGAGCTCTTCTATCGCGATCAGACCGTCGACCAGCTCGAGCACGGGTACCTGAACAGGCATGCCGAGAATGCGACGGCTGCCGAGTGCCTGGCGCGCATGCGCGCCTTCGCGCTGAAGGTTATCGAGTAGCACTCCCTGCGGCGCGGGGCTGTCGGACAAGCCGTGACCAAAATCTCAGCGCACACAACAATTCCTGTTAGGATGGAGCGCGCGCTCGGGCCAAGGAGGTCTCACATCGCTCCTCTTCGGCCGACCAGCGTGCGGGCCCCTGTCGTAGCGGACGCGGGCTCCGCGGTCATGTCGAATGGAGTCATCTCGTGAACGCCGCAATGTCCTCCCTTCCAGCCACGTGGCTGGGCGAGTGGATCTCGCCAGCCGAGCCCGACGAGGTCGGCGATGTTCGCCCCGCCTACGCGCTGGAACGAAGCTTCACGCTAGATGCTGACCCTCTAAGCGGCCGACTGTTTGCGACGGCGCTGGGAATCTATGAGGTCTTCCTAAACGGGACTCGCGTCGGTGATCACGAGCTCGCCCCCGGGTCGACCAACTATGACCGCACGGTGTACGCGCAGGCCTACGACGTCGGGTCGCTTCTTCGCCGCGGCTCGAACGAGATTCGCATCGTGCTCTCGGACGGCTGGTTTCGAGGCCGGAACGGGTCTGAGCAGACACAGAACTGCTGGGGAGACACCACGGCCGCCCTGGTTCAACTCGAGGCGACTGTGTCTAGTGGGGTGACCCTGACCGTCGTCAGCGACGGCGCGTGGACCAGCCGAGAGTCCGAGATCGTCAGTGCGGATCTGATGCGCGGGCAGACGACCGACTTCTCCCGAGTCTCTGCCGACACCGCCCCGGTCCGCGTTGGCGTGGTCGAGGGCCCGGACCCCACGATGTCACCCGCTCCGCCGGTCCGTCGGGTCGAGGAATTGCCGGTGCTGACGACTGTCGCGTCGTCCGCCGGCGTCTCGATCATTGACTTCGGACAGAACATCACCGGCTGGGCGAGGCTCACCGACCTCGGCGAGCCCGGCACCGAGACGGTGCTCGAGTTCGCCGAGCACCTCGACCCGGGCCAGACTTTCACGACGACCCACCTCGACACTCACACGCCCCGGGGCGAGCACATCCGGTTTCAGCAGATGGATCGCGTCGTGGCCGGCCGCGGCTCGGACGTCTTCGAGCCGCGGCATACTGTGCACGGCTTCCGGTACGTGCGAATCACGCACCCGGGTCGCCTGCTTGATCCTGAAAGCGTCACCGCGATCGCGGTGCATTCCGATCTCACCCGCACGGGATGGTTCGAGTGCAGCGACGACCGAATCAACCGGCTTCATGAGGCAGGCCGCTGGACCTTCCGCGACAACGCCGTCGACGTGCCCACCGACTGCCCGACACGCGAGCGCTCCGGGTGGACCGGCGACTTCCAGATCTTCGCGCCCACCGCCGCGATGCTGTTCGACATCGACGGCTTCGGCCGCAAATGGCTGCAGGCGGTGCGCGACGATCAGTACGACGACGGATGCCTTGCCATGTTCTCGCCGGATGCGTTGCGGATGCGGCGCTCCGACAACCCCGACCGGATCGGCGGCGGCTCGGCCGGATGGGGCGATGCCGCTGTGTCGGTGCCATGGACCCTCTACCGCCACTATGGCGACATCGACGTCCTGGAGGACAGCTGGGAGTCGGCGGTCGCGTGGATCAATTACGCGCTGGGCTGCGCCAAGCGCTTCCGGCATCCGTCCCGCGTAGCGCGCTCGGAGACACCGGCCGCACACGAGGCGTACATCTGGGACGGTCCGTTCCATTTCGGCGAATGGCTCGAGCCGCGAGATCCGAAGGCCCCAAATCGTGACCCGGCCGAGGTCCTCCGTGATCTTTTTGCTGCAGACCAGGGCGAGGTGGGCACGGCGTATCTCTACCGATCGCTCAGCCAACTCGTCCAGACGGCGCGGGTGCTGGGTCGGCCGGATGACGAGACCCGCTTCGCCGCGCTCGCCGAGCGTGTGCTCGATGCGTGGCGGACGGAATTCCTTCGCGCAGGCGGCAGGACCGCTTCAGACACGCAGGCCGCCTACGTCCGAGCAATCGTGTTCGGGCTCATCCCAGACGAACTCGTGGTCGCGGCATCTGCCCGCCTCGTCGAACTGATCTCGGAACGAGACGATCGCCTCGGTACAGGATTCCTCACAACCGGCATGCTGCTGCCGGCGCTCGCGGATACGGGGCACGCCGACCTTGCGTATCGCCTCCTCACCCAGACCGGTGTGCCGTCATGGCTGGAGATGCTCGAGCGGGGCGGCACGACGTTCTGGGAGAACTGGGAGAACGTCGACGAAGACGGCACGGCCTGCAACGGTTCGCTCAATCACTACAGCAAGGGCGCGGTGGTCGGGTTCTTCTATAGCCACATCGTGGGCCTCCGACAGGATGCCGAGTCCACCGGCTGGCGACGGTTCACCGTTGCCCCGACATTCGGGGGTGAACTGACCCATGCATCGGCCAGGCTTCTCACCTCAGCGGGAGACGTTTCGGTCAATTGGCGACGCGACGGTGACGAGGTGGAGTTGACCGTGGCTGTGCCTGCGGGCTCGGAGGCGCGCGGGATCCTCCCCGGCCTGCCGGAGGCGATTCTCCCAGGTGGGACCACGACGACGCTGCGCTCGACGCTCCGCGACTGACAGACGACAAAGAGAAGACGAGAAACCTGTGACGAATCTCCAACCGGCCTTTCCCGACGGCTTCCTGTGGGGAGCGGCCACCTCCGCCCACCAGACCGAGGGCAACAACACGAACTCCAATTGGTGGCACCTCGAGACGGCGCCGAATTCGCCGTTCCAGGAGCGCAGCGGCGCGGCCGTCGACAGCTATCACCGCTATCCCGAAGACATGCGGCTTCTCGCCGAAGCCGGACTCGACGCCTACCGCTTCAGCATTGAATGGGCGCGGATCGAGCCCGCACCGGGGGAGTTCGATCAACAGGAGCTCGCGCACTACCGGGCCATGATCGACACCGCGTTCGGCCTCGGGCTGACACCCGTCGTCACGCTTCATCACTTCACCACGCCGATGTGGTTCGCACAGCGCGGTGGCTGGGGCAGCTCGGATGCCGCCGCCAGGTTTGCAGCGTATGTCACGGAGGTCAGCGGTATCACGGCCGATGTGCCGTGGATCTGCACGATCAACGAGCCGAACATGATCGCCCTGCTGACCGGAATGCCCGAACGGGCCTCGAATGCGGAGAGGGAGCGCAGTTCGCTCGACTCCCGGCCGATCGCCGACCTCGCCCTCCCCACGCCGTCCGATGCCGTGACACGTGTGTTGTCGGACGCGCACCGACGAGCCGTCGACATTCTCCACGCGACGACCGACGCGAAGATCGGGTGGACGGTGTCGGCGCAGGGCTTCGAGGCCGAGCCGGGCGCCGAGCGCGCCCTCGCCGAGGTGAAGTGGGCGTGGGAGGATCGCTACCTCGAGGTGTCTCGGGACGACGATTTCGTCGGGGTGCAGTCGTACACCACCCGGAAGATCGGCCGCGACGGACCACAGGCGTACTCGCCTGCAGAGCAGCAGACGATGACCGGGTGGCCCTTCCGACCGGACGCGGTCGGGCTCTCGATCCGCAACGCGTGGGACATCACCAGAGGCACGGCCATCCTTGTCACAGAGAACGGGATCGCGACGGCGGACGACCGAGACCGCATCGAGTACACCACAGGTGCTCTGGCCTCCATCGAGGCTGCCGTTCGAGATGGCATCGACGTACGCGGCTACCTCCACTGGAGCGCTCTGGATAACTTCGAGTGGGGGGAGTGGGGGCCGACGTTCGGACTGATCGCCGTCAATCGCGAGACTTTCGAGCGCTCGCCGCGACCCAGCCTGGCGTGGCTCGGCGACCAGGCTCGCGCCAGCCGAACGCCCACCGTTCGGCAGCTACTCGAATCGGCCGAGACGAAGTGATCGTCTCGGGAAGCGTCGCGAGCGGATTCGAACCCGTCCGGCAAGCCTTCGCCGACAGCGAGATCCTGCGAGGCGGGGCGTCGGTCGCGGCGTATGTCGAAGGCGAGAAGGTCGTCGACCTGTGGGGTGGGGAGGCGCGACCCGGCGTGCCTTGGGAGGAGAACACGCTTTCGACAGCGATGTCGGCCACGAAGGGACTTGCTGCGCTCTGCGCGCAGATCCTGTGGGATCGGGGAGAGCTCGATCTCGACGCTCCTGTGACGCGTTACTGGCCCGAATACGGTCAGGCGGGCAAGAGTTCAACTTTGGTTCGCCACATCCTCACCCACACGTCCGGGTTACTGGCCTTCGAGGATCCCGGCGACCTACTGGATTGGTCGGGCAACGGCTGGGACGACTACGACGAGATCGCTCGTCGTATCGCCGCGTCACCGCCGGCTTGGGAACCCGGCACGCGCATCGGCTATCACGCTTTCAGCATCGGCTGGCTGCTCCAGGAACTCGTCCGCCGCATCACGGGGGACACGATCGGCACGTTCTTCGCGCGAGAGGTGGCGCGTCCGCTGGAACTAGACACGTACATTGGAGCTCCTGAGTCGGTCCAGCAAAGGATGGCGGACTTCGTCATCGACTCTGGTGCTGAGCCTCGGGGTGCCGCACGTCTCGCGATGGGAATTCTGCGCAGGGAGCAGATGGATCCCCGCAGTCCGATCGCTCAGTCGAGTGTGCAGATGCATGGCGGCTCGTTCACATCCAATCTGGACTTCTTCAACCTGCCGCGCACGCGCACGGCGGAGCTTCCGGCCGCCGGTGCCACGACGAACGGAAGAGACCTCGCCCGTGTCTATGCAATGCTCGCCCAAGGCGGCGAACTAGACGGACATCGCATCGTCAGCCGGGAGTCGATCGACCTCTTCCGCACTCCGGCGGCGCGTGGTCGCACCATGATCTGGCCGCGTAGCGGGATATTCCGGGTGATTCCCGCCCCCAAGATGCGCTATGCCCTCGGTTACGAGGGCGACTTCGGTGAATCGCCCAAGCCGTGGCGCTTCGGCCCGACGAAGGAGTCGTTCGGGCACTTGGGCGCGGGCGGCCAGATCGGCTTCGCCGACCCGGTTCACCACATATCCGTGGGATTCACCCGCACGCACCTCCAGGATTGGTCGGTGTCGACGGCGCTGATCGGCGCGCTGTACGCGTGCGTTCCCACGAACTCCACCGCCGAGGAAGAACAGTGATCAACAGCTACGGCGAGCTCTCGCTCGAGCAGAAGGCAGCGCTCGTGTCCGGAGACGGGCCATGGAGCACCGCCAGCCTGCCCGAGCTTGGTGTCCAACCGGTGCGTCTATCTGACGGACCGCACGGTCTGCGCGTGATGATGGACGGTGGCGGCGACAACCTCGGACTCGCGGAGAGCGCGAAGGCGACCTGCTTCCCACCCGCTGTCGCGATCGGCTCGAGTTGGGATCCAGTCGTCGCGGAGCGCATCGGTGCCGCGATCGCGCGAGAAGCCCGGGCAGCGGGCGTCGACATCGTGCTAGGCCCCGGCGTGAACATCAAGCGGTCACCGCTGTGCGGACGCAACTTCGAGTACCTGTCCGAGGACCCGCTCGTCTCTGGCGTGCTCGGAGCGGCTTTCGTCAGGTCGCTGCAGGCTGGCGGTGTCGGCGCGTCGGTCAAGCATTTCGCCGCCAACAACCAGGAGACAGACCGCATGCGGGTCAGCTCCGACGTCGACGAGCGAACGCTGAGAGAGATCTACTTCCCCGCCTTCGAGAAGGTCGTGCGCGAGGCCCAGCCAGCAACGGTGATGTGCTCCTACAACCGCGTCAACGGCATCTTCAGCTCAGAAAATCGCTGGTTGCTGACCGACGTGCTCAGGAACGAGTGGGGCTTCGAGGGTGCGGTGGTCTCCGACTGGGGCGCCGTGCACGATCCTGTTGCCGCGGTTCACGCCGGTGTCGATCTCGAAATGCCGGGCAGTGAGGGGCGAAACCCGCCGATCATCGCCGCTGCAGTCAGAGCGGGAGTGCTGGATGAGGATGAGCTGGATTCGGCTGTCCAACGCGTTATCGGACTATCGAACTGGCGCGGGACTGCGGATGGCGACGTGGATTTCGACGCCCACCACCAGCTGGCTCGAGAGGTGGCGGCTCAGTGTGCCGTGCTGCTCAAGAACGACAGTGCTCTTCCCTTGAGTCGTTCGTCGAAACTCGCTGTCATCGGCGAATTCGCCCGGACTCCTCGATATCAGGGCGGCGGAAGTTCACGCGTCAACTCCAGCCGCACCGAGTCGTTTCTCGAGGTCGCCGTCGACTACGCCTACGCCGACATCGACTTCCAGCCCGGCTTCACCCTGGATGGCAGCGGCGACCCGAGCGCCTTGAGGGCCGCGGCCGTCGACGCGGCCACCGGGGCAGGTGTCGCACTTGTGTTCGCGGGGCTGCGGGAGTCCGACGAATCCGAGGGCTACGACCGCACCACGATCGAGCTTCCCGCCGATCAGGTCGAACTGATCAAGGAGGTCGCAGCTGCGGCACCCCGCACCGTCGTCATCCTGTCTCACGGCGGAGTCGTCTCCATGGAGGGCTGGCATGACGACGTCGACGCGATCCTCGACGCGTTCCTCCTCGGGCAGGGAGGCGGCGCCGCGATCGCAGACCTCCTGTACGGAGCGGTCAACCCGTCCGGCCGGCTCGCCGAGACGATCCCACGACGTCTGATCGACAGCCCGAGCGCACCGAATTTTCCGGGCGAGGAGGGGCACGTCCTCTATGGCGAGCGTGTGCTCGTCGGCTATCGCGGCTACAGCAAGATGGGGCGCCCCGTCAGATACCCTTTCGGTCACGGTCTGAGCTACACCACGTTCCGGATGAGCGAGTTCAGCGTGCATGTGACCGGGCAGGACTCTGCCGCCGCTTCCGTGCGGGTCACCAACACGGGCGACCGCGCCGGCGCGCACGTTGTGCAGATCTATGTCGATGCCACCGCCCATGATCGAGTGCTGCGACCGCAGCGGGAATTGCGTGCCTTCACCAAGGTGTTTCTCGAGCCAGGACAGACGATGCGCGTGGAGCTGCCGCTCGATCGTCGGGCCTTCGCCTACTGGGACGTACCGCAGAAGAACTGGGTGGTCGTCCCCGGAGACTACGTCGTGCAGCTTGGATGGGATGCCGAATCTATCCACGCCGAGCAGTCCATCGCTCTTGAGGGCGACCTCGTCATACGCGAACTCACCGGATGGTCGACACTTGCGGAGTGGCTGGAACACCCCCTCGTCGGACCGACTCTCAGGGAAGACGTGGCAGACCCCCGTTTCCTGTACATCACAGAGCCCAGAGTCGTCCGCGTGACCGGAACCATGCCGATGGGCAGGATCATCGACTTCCTCCGAGACGACCTTCCGGAGGGCACGTTCGAAGCGCTGATGGCGAAGTCGGTCGCCGCTCCGCGCCCTGACATCGTCCCCAATAGCCGGTGGGGTAGCAATGGCAAAGATTGAGCTGGATCCGTGGGAGCGTGAGCCGCTGTGGCTGAAGGCGCTCACGCCGATTCTCAAGGCACGACGGTTCCCGGAGCTGCCCGCAGACCCGGAGCGAGGCACGTGGTACCGCTTCTATCCTGACGGCGGAGTGGGTGCCAACGGAGAGCCGGCGTTCGCGGACATCCGGCTGGGAACCGAGGACAAGCTCCTGGTCTTCTTCTGCGGCGGCGGGGTCTCCCTGGATGAGTACACGGCGGCGCGTCCGGCGTCGATGTACATGCGCGGGAAGGAGGGGTTCTTCCTGACCCGTCTCGACCTGTTCGGTGACTTCGTGGTGCGCAACGGGATCCTGGATGACCTCCCCGACAACCCCTTCCGCAACTGGACCAAGGTCGTGATCACCTACGCGACCGGAGACTTCCATGTCGGCACGAAGGATTTCCCTTACACGGCGATGGATGGGTCCTCCCGGGTGCTGCACCACCGCGGTTACCTCAACTACCGGGCCGTCATGACGGAGGTGCAGAAGTGGATCCCGAGTCCGGAGAGTCTGGTGGTCGCGGGATGCAGCGGAGGGGCATGGGGCGCCGCGCTTCTGGCCGACGATGTCATCGGGCACTTTCCTGAGTGTCCCCGCATTGTCTGCTGCGCCGACAGTGCTCTCGGGCTCAAGGATGACTGGCACCGGATCGCCACCGACGTCTGGGGGGCACCTGACGAAATCGTCGCGCGCCTCCAGTCCGAGGACATGGTGAGCGACTCTCTGGTCGCGCTCGCACAAGCGCACGGCGACCGGGTCCGCTGTCTCTACGCGAGTTCGGTCCGCGACAGCGGCTTGGCGCGGATGCAGAACTACCTCGACGGAAAGGGGCTGGTCTTCACCCAAGAAGCGGGAGGGAAGCTCGAGCGCGATATCGCTGGCATGGCTGCCCGTCTGATGAGCGACATCCCCGGGGTGGGCTTGTACATGTTCGACGCCCCAGATCCTGGCCAGAAGGGGTTGGGTCTGACGAAGCACTGTGTCATTGGAGACAAGGGTTTCCACCGCATAAGAGTGGATGGAAAGACCGCGCGCGATTGGATCTGGGATGCCGTCAACGGCGACGTGCGCAGCTATGGGCTGAGCCTCTTGACGGGATGATTCGCATACTCCGCACCTGAGCGCGCGTTCGTGCCTGGTGAAAATATAAGTACACTCAGATGTTGCGATGACCGATCGAGGAGGATCAGCATGACCGATCAGTATTGGAACCGGCTGCTGGCCAAGTACACGGAGATGACGCACCTGGGCGCGGCGCATCCCAGCGCCGTCTTTCCGGACCCGAGCCTGGGCAGCCTGCTCGAGGCCCCGGTGGAGGGCGAGGAGGACTACACGCCCCCTGCAGTGCACACGCGTGATCTCCCGCTGGGAGAGGGGGCCGAATCCTTCCAGATCCGCGTGTACACGCCTGCGACGCCAGAGAGCTCCAACCGAGCGCGTGCGCTCTTCGTATGGGTGCACGGGGGAGCTTGGGCTTTCGGCGACCTCGAGGGAGGGGAAGGTGACGCGACCGCCCGCGAAGTAGCTGCACGAGCGGATGCGGTCGTCATCGCCATCGACTACCGGCTGGCACGCGCCGGTGTCCACTATCCCGTGCCGCTCGACGACGTGATCACCGCGTACCGGTGGGCGGTCGCCCACTGTGACGAACTCGGTGTCGACCCCGCACGCATGGTTCTGGGTGGCGCCAGTGCCGGTGGCAACCTCGCGGCCGGCGCGGTTCTCCGGCTGGCAGATGAAGGCGACACGATGCCAGCCGGCATCGTCCTGGCGTACCCGACGCTTCATGCCGTGCTCCCGCCCGCATCGGCGGAGCTGCAAGCGCGACTGGAAAGGATGAGTGCTGCTTCAGGCTTCAAGCCCGAGATCTACACGCCCATCGTGGAGAACTACCTCGGCGGTCCGGCCGACGCGGCTCCTCCAAATGCGATGCCCGGCGTCGCGGACGATCTGTCCGTGTTCCCGCCGACCTACATCTTCAACTGCGAGTTCGACGGGCTCCGCGCATCTGGCGAGCGATTCGCGGAACAGCTTCGCGATGCAGGTGTGCCCGTTCGCAGCGAGACGGTGCGCGGCGTCGCGCATGCACATCTTGCTCGCCCCGGTCTCCCGCAGGCCCGTCAGTCCCACGCCGACCTCGCGGCGTGGGTGGCGGCGCGGGTCGCTCAGCCTGTTTGACCAGCACAGAAGGACATGATGAACATTTCGGCATCCGAACTTTCCCTCGACCAAAAATCGCGACTCGTCTCGGGAGACGGGTTCTGGCACACCTACGGGATACCTGAATCCGGCATCGAGGCCGTGAAGCTGTCTGACGGGCCTCACGGCCTGCGGTCCCAAGGCGAGGCGGGTGACAACTTCGGTCTCACCGCAAGTGAGGAATCCACGTGCTTCCCGCCGGCGGTCGCCATCGGATCGAGTTGGGATCCCTCCGTGGCCGAGCGGGTGGCTACCGCGATCGGCCGTGAGGCCCGCGCCCTCGGAGTCGACATCGTGCTCGGACCGGGCGTCAACATCAAGCGATCACCCCTCTGCGGCCGCAATTTCGAGTACCTCTCGGAGGATCCGCTGCTGTCAGGCGTTCTCGGGTCTGCCTACGTGACCGCGATCCAAGCCCAGGGCGTCGGGTGCTCGGTCAAGCACTTCGCCGCGAACAACCAGGAGAGCGACCGAATGCGCGTGAGCGCCGACGTCGACGAACGCACCCTGCGCGAGATCTACTTCCCTGCCTTCGAACGCATCGTGAAGGAGGCGCGTCCCGCAACCCTTATGTGCTCCTACAACCGGATCAACGGCGTCTTCGCGTCTGAGAACCGCTGGCTGCTCACCGACGTGCTGCGCGGAGAGTGGGGGTTCCAGGGCGCGGTCATGTCGGATTGGGGAGCAGTGCACGACGGGCCTGCCGCCGTTGCGGCAGGCCTGGATCTCGAGATGCCGGGGACCGAAGGGCGCACGCCGCCGCTGATCGCCGAGGCGGTCCGCGCCGGGACGCTCGCCGAACGAGAGCTCGATGTCGCGGTTGCGCGAATCCTCGGCCTTCAGCAGTGGCATGGCGCCGGGCGCCGGGTTGAGGCGGACTTCATCAAGCATCACCAGCTTGCCCGCGAGGTGGCCGCGGAGTGCGCTGTGCTCCTGAAGAACGACGACACCCTCCCTCTAAGCGCAGCGACGAAGCTCGCTGTCATCGGAGAGTTCGCGCGCAGCCCTCGATTCCAAGGGGGCGGAAGCTCGCATGTCCGCGCGACACGCACCGAGTCCTTTCTTGATGCGCTCCCCGAGTTCACAGACGGCGCCGTCGCCTATGCGCCTGGTTACAATCTGGAAGGGGGCGGTGACGAGGCTGCGCTGCTTGACGCGGCTGTCGGGATCGCGGCGGATGCTGACGTCGCGCTGATCTTCGCAGGGCTGAGCGAGAGCGACGAGTCGGAGGGTTTCGACCGGACCAGCACGGAGCTCCCCGGCAGCCAGGTGGCACTCATCCGCGCCGTCGCCGCGGTCGCCCCGCGCACGGTCGTCGTGCTATCCAACGGTGGCGTGGTGACCGTGGAGGAATGGCACGCTGACGTGGCGGCCATTCTCGAGGGTTTCCTTCTCGGACAGGCAAGCGGGGGTGCACTCGCAGATCTGCTGTTCGGCAAGGTCAATCCGTCGGGCAGGCTGGCCGAAACCATACCGCGTCGCCTCGCAGACCACCCGAGCACACCCAATTTCCCGGGTGAGCGCGGCCACGTGGTGTACGGCGAGAGGCTGCTCGTCGGATATCGGGCCTTCACTACCCTCGGCAACCCGGCCCGCTATCCATTCGGGCACGGGCTGAGCTACACGGCATTTGAGCTCACCGACTTCCACGTGGATGTGACGAGGCCCGACTCCGCCGTCGCCACCGTCACAGTGACGAACACTGGTTCGCGAGAGGGCGCCTATGTCGTGCAGATATACGTGGCCGCCCCCTCCACCCTCGACATCCAGCGCCCTGCGCGGGAGCTCCGTGCGTTTACGAAGGTAATGCTCGGTGCGGGCGAGTCGATCTCTGTCTCGCTTCCGCTGGATCGCCGGGCATTCGCCTACTGGGACGTAGACGCATCGGACTGGGTCGTCGAAGCCGGTTCCTACACAGTGCAGCTCGGCCGTGACAGTGAGACGGTTCTCGCGGAACAGACGATATCGCTCACCGGTGATGACATCGTGCGCGAGCTCACGCTGTGGTCGACGCTCGAGGAGTGGATCACCCATCCGGTGATCGGTCCGACCCTGCTGGATGAGATCGATTCGGACAAGCTCCGCTACGTATCGCAGCCGCACATCCTCCGCGGCATCGGTACGCTTCCCATGCGCAAGATCGCCGACACGCTGCGCGACACGGTTCCTGAGGACAAGTTTCTGACGATCATGGCACGCACCCGAAAGACGAAGACCGCCGCAGACCCTGAGCCGAATAGGGTGCGTGCGACGACGGGGTGATCGGCGCGAATGCAAGAGCCGCGACGGGACCTGTTCACGGTCCCGTCGCGGCTTTGTCGTCGGGCTTGAGGGCTGAGCTCCGCGTCAGCGCAGGAGCCAGTCGGCCATGCGGCTCATGCCTGCGCGGCCGAACTCGGACTCCGGCTCGTTCAGGAATCCATGCTGCGATCCGGGGAGGTACTCGACCTCGACCTGGACGTCGGCTTCGCGCAGCTGGTTGGCGTAGAGCTCGCCGGATGCGCGCAAAGGATCGGCCTCCGCATTCAGAACGATCGTCGGCGGGTGGCCGGCCGGGACGGCACCGTTGCCGGGAAATGCGATCTCATCGTGGACCCCGGCCTCGCCGGCGAAGTGCCCAATCGTGAAAGCGAGCAGCCCCGCGATCATGTCGGGCATATCGACCCGCGCCAGTGCCTCCGCGAGTTCGGCGGACGGCGCGGGTAGCTCCGCGTGGATCGCGGGGTACGCGAGGACCAGCGAAGTCGGCGCGGACCCACGGCGTGCAAGACGCTTCGCGACTCCGGCCGCGAGATTGCCCCCAGCGCTCGCGCCCCCGAGGTGCATAGCGATGCCCTCGAGGCCCAGCACCGGCCGCTCCGCGAGGGCCCAGTCGTATGCGGCGAGCAGATCGTCCGAGGGTATAGGGAACGTCACACCGCGCAGGGAGAGGTGATAATCGACTGAGAACACGGCCACGCCGCGCGATGCGAGGGCGAGACCGACCCAGTGCGATTCGGGCATCTCGATGCTTCCCCCAACCCACGCTCCGCCGTGCGCCCATACGAGCCCGGCACGCGCTGGCTTCGAGATCGGAAGATACCGCCGCACCACGATCTCTCCTGCGGGGGCGAGGATCTCCTCGTCCTGTACCTCGACATCCGAGAGGGCGTCATCGAGCTGGATCAGGCGAGCGGTGTCATATCCGTTCGACTGATCCTGGGGCGGGGCCGCCTCGAGCGTCGCGAGGATGGTCTCGAACGATGGTGTTGTCATGGGTGTCCTGTCAATCGGTTTGAGTGGGGGAAAGCACGCTGGGAGACGCCGACTCACCAGCGGCCATCGCCGGGAGGACGACCGTCAAAAAGCGTCGGATCTCGGAGACGAGGTCGACCGAGTCCCGGTCGAGAAGCCATTGGAGCTGTAGCCCATCGGCAAGAGAGATAAGCTGCGTCGCGAGGCTGCGCGCTTCGACCGCGTTCCCGATGCGCCCCTGGTCGATCAGTTCCTGGAAGTACCGGGTGCCGGCTTGACGTTCGCGCCGATAGCGTTCGACGAAATAGTCATGCGCGGGGTGATCGGGGGACGTCGCCTCGGCGGAGAGCACGCAATGCAACTCGGTCAACTCCGGCGTGTGGACGTTGCGCGCCGCGATCGCGATGAGCTTGTCGGTTGCATCCTCGCCGACCTCGATCCGGTTCTCGTCTCGCGATCGCCGATCGCGCTCCTCGAGCACGGCAGCCAGCAGCGAGTCCTTGTCCGGAAAGTGATGCTGTAGACCGGTGAGGGTCATGCCGATTCGATCTGCCACGTCGGTCAGGGTTGCCCCGCGATATCCCGTCGACGAGAAGAGCTCGAGAGCCGCATCCACCGCCCGCTGGCGCGTGATCGCCGACTTCGCGTAGGGGCCGCGCTTCTTTGCGGGTGTTGTGGTGGTCATCTCAATCCGCCTCGCTACGTGGAATTCCGGTGTGCGGTCAACATTAGGACTTCATCTCGGTCGCGAGCGGCGCCTCCGCGGTGAAGGGCGAAACAGTGCGGTACCGGATGAGGATCTCGCGTGCCTCGTGGTCCTAGATGGCGAGATGCCCCGGTACCTGATGGACGGCTGGCGCACCAGACCGGCTTGGTCGGCCAGACTCCTTCGGCTGGGAGATCCTCAACCCGCTGGCGATGGCGAGGGACTCGTTCTGGTCTGGGAATGCTTCGACCTTCACGAGACCCTCTGTGCACGGATATGCGGTATATATGAGTATACACATATATTCAGGTCACCAGATTGAACTCGCCGGCGCGCTAGCTGCCGCGACTACCTCGCGGCGGTCTTGAGATTCGCGAGGGCAGCGTCGACGCCCGGTCGGGGTAACTTCGCCGGGGGGTGGGTCAAAGTTCGACGGCGAGCAGAACGCCGATGTAGGTCCGAAGCTCCGTAGCGACGTCGATCGAACGGTTGCGCAGCCAAAGCGACTGCAACCCCAACGTCGTGGACAGCAGCAGGCGCGCGGCGACCCCGGGCTCGATCTCGGCGCGCAGTTCGCCCTGCTCAGCCATGGTGACGAAGGCCCGAGTGAGCAGCTCTTCGGCGCGTTGATACAGGTCGTTGAAGTACCCGTGCGCCGGGTTGTCGGCCGATATCGCCTCTGCAGAGAGCACGGCCTCGAGCTCGACTAGCACGGGTCGTGTGGTGTTCTCGGCGACCGATGCGATCCACGCGCGGATGACGTCGATTCCGATCGGCTGGGCGAGCCGGGCGCGTTGGAGTGTGTCGACTTCGCGCCACTTGAGCACGGCCTCGAGGAGGTCCACCTTTGTCGGGAAATGATGCCGCATACCCGCGTGCGTCATCCCTGCGCGCTCGGCGACTGTCCGCAAGGTTCCGTCACGGAACCCCGACTCGGAGAAGACCTCGACCGCGGCGGAGATGATGTCCGTGCGCCGCTGAGCGGACTTGGCATACTCGCCGCGCGCGCGAGGCGCCGCCTCCGATGTCGCCATGTGCTTGCATCCTCTTCATGGTGCGGCGGCCGCAGCGGGCCGCCAGCGTTCTCCACTACACCGTAGTCCGCCCCTGACGCGCTGATCTACGTGGAGTCAGAGAGCGAAAGGTGCACACAGAGAGGCGGAGGTCGGCTGCGGCTGCCGGCGATGGCCCGCTCGACCTCGCTCCTGCTGAGATCAGTACCTGCGGGAGAGCTGCGCTTCGCACTCCTCGCGGGAGATCTCGCCGCTGTTGCACTGCGCCATCAGTGATGCATCGCGGTCCCGGAGGCGGTAGAAGGCCATCATGACCCCGAACGCAAGGCAGCCGAGGGCAGGAAGCAGCGAGATCGTCAGCCAGAGCGCGGTGAGCGCGCTCGGGGGCTGCTCCATTCCCTGCGCGGCGAGGTCGGAGAAGTCCGTCGCGTTGACGGCCACCCAGCCGCCGAGAGCGAGGACGAACATCGCGAACGCCGCGGAGACGCCCGCGGACGCCTTGTGAACGAAGGACTCCAGCGCGTAGAAGATTCCGGAGCAGTCCTGGCCCGTCTTGTAGCGGGTGTACTCGATCGTGTCGGGCACCACGAACGTCATGACGACCACGATGAGCGCGCCCGGAATCGACATGATCGCCATGAGGGCCACCACGACCGTGACGTTGCTCGGGCCGAGGAGGAACATCACCACGCCGGTGATCGTGGCGAGCAGGGCGGCCGCCAGGAGGGTGTTGCGTTTGCCGAACCGGCGTACGATCCGGTCGGCGAAGAATTGGAGGATGAGGCCTGGCACGAACGCGACCAGTACCGGCAGCGTGAGAATGAGCGAGTTGTTGAAGAGGAAGAAGGCCGCGAACATGCCCGTCGTGAGCTGGGTCAGGCCAAGGCCGCGGACGACGTCGGCCGACAGCAGCAGCAGCATGTACTTGTTCGTCCGAAGAGCTCTGAACATCTCCCCCACGGTGTAGCGGGGGGCGGCCTCTTCGGCGACGTTCTTGAGTCCGACGTTGTGCTCTTGGACCTTGCGGGCGAGCGGGAGCATCAGGAGGAAAGCCACGATCGCGGAGCCGATGGCGACTGCGGCGACCGGCCAGCCGACGAACTCGCTGATCATCGCCTGCCATGCGAGCCCGGCGACGACGGCGAACACGACCATCAGGACACCCTTGACCTTGAGCAGCGCGTTCCGCTCGGTCACGTCGTCGGTGAGGGTCATGATCATCGAGCTCATAGGCACCTGGCTCAAGGTCGTCGCCACGTCGTAGAGCAGATACGCGATAGCGAACCAGGCGATCTTCGCGTATTCCGGCAGTCCAGAGGGCATCGCGAAGAAGATGATCGTCGCCAAGGGCAGAAGCGCGAACGTCACTCGATACCACGGGAGATACTTGCCGGTGCCCGCGAGCCGACCGAGCCATTTCATCTTCGTCGGGTTGATGCGGTCGATGACGTAGCCGAAGAGAAGATCGTCTGCGGCGTCGATCAACTTCACGATCAGGATTAGCGTTCCTACGGCGGCGAGGCTCATTCCCTGCAGCATGAGGAAGATGGTGAGGAACGAGGCGAGTATGCCGGAGCCCGTCTGCCAGCCGGAATAGCCGAGGTAGTAGCGCACGCGCTCGCCGCGGCTCAGACGCCATCCTCCGCGGAGTTCTTTCCGCGGAATGTCGTCGCGAGCCGCCTGGACGGCTTCGACGGTCTCGTTGTCGATGGGGGGAAGAGCCACCGGCGATCCTCCTTGATCATGGTGTGCGGTGGAGCTGGTGCCGAGCACTCGGGAAGTGGGCTGAGCTCAATTTCTGAATTGCATCATAAATTCGTCGCCTGTGCAAGCTATTCTTCGAATGAGCGCGCGAGGTGATTTCACGATGTCGGACTAAGATGCCGATAGTCGGATTGAGGGAGCATCGTGGCCGGAGCGGAGTTGAGCCCAGACGGCGCTCGCGTCGTGGGCGCGGACAGAGTTCTTGCGGTGCTGATCGAACTAGGCGACCATCCGCAGGGCGCTACGCTCGACGAACTCTCACTGGCGATGAAGAGTCCGAAGTCAACGGTGCATCGCGCGCTGACGTCGCTGCGCAGGGCCGGCCTGGCGACTTTGGTCAGCCGAGGCACCTACGCGCTGGGCGACGAATTCTTCCGCGTGGCCTTCCGCAACTTCGCCGACCGGCCCGATGCGCTGCGGATCACGCCGATCCTCGAAGAGCTTACGCGCCGATATGGCGAAACCGCCCACTATGCCGTTCTCGACGGCGCGGACGTCGTCTACCGCGCGAAGACGGATCCTCCCGGTGGGGCGGTGCGGCTCACCTCTGTCATCGGCGGCCGCAACCCCGCGTACCGCACAGCGGTCGGCAAGCTGCTGCTGAGCTACCGGATCACCAGTGAGCGGGAACTGCGTGGGCTCGTGGGTGAGGGGCCGCTGCAATCGCGGACGCAGCACACCATCACGGATGTCGGAGCCCTGTGGCGTGAGCTGCAGGTCAGTGCTGAGCGCGGGTACGCCGTCGACGATCAGGAGAACGAGGTCGGCGTCAACTGCCTCGCGGTGCCGGTGCGACTTGACCAGAGCGGCCCGCCAGCGGGTGCGGTGAGCGTCAGCGCGCTCGCGTTCCGCTTGCCGCTGGCCGACCTGGTGGCCGAGGCCCCGGCGATCGCCGCGGTCGTCCGTGGCGAATCGGTCGCCGACCTTCAGTAGGTTGCACGGCCGCCGCTGATGTCGTAGACCGCGCCCGTCGAGAAGCTGACTTTCTCGGACGCCAGCCACGCCACCAGCTCGGCGACTTCGGTTGCTTCGCCCACGCGCTTCATCGGGATGAGACTCGTGATGTGCGCCAGCACGTCCGGGGCGGTCGCGTCGTTCATGGGTGTGGCGATGACGGCGGGCGCGATCGCGTTGATCAGGACGCCGGTGGTGGCGAGTTCTTTGCCCGCGGACTTCGTGAGGGCGATGACCGCGGCTTTCGAGGCCGAATAGACGGCCAGGTTGGGATTGCCGTCCTTGCCGGCCATGCTGGCGAAGTTCACGACGCGGCCCCATCCTCGTTCGACCATCCCGGGGATGAAGGCTCGCATCATCGCGACCGTGCCGAGCACGTTGACCTCGAACGTGGTCCGCCATTCCGCCGGGGTCGTTTCGACGAGCGGCATATTCGGGCCGACGATTCCCGCTGAATTGACGAGGATGTCGACCGGTCCGAGGTGTGAGGCGAGGTGGGCGACGGCATCCTCGTCGGTGATGTCCACGAGTTCGTCGACGTCGCCGGCACGGTCGACCGTCACGACCTCGATGCCGTCGGCGCGAAGGCGGACGGCGGTGGCGGCGCCGAGGCCGCGCGCACCGCCGGTGACGAGCGCACGTTTCATGACGGCTCCTGTTCTGATCGCCGAGCGATCTCAACGTGGATCTTGGGTCCCGCTCCGGCGCCGGTCGGGCGCGCGCCGGCGAGGGCGCCAGCAAGGTGCTCGAGACCGATGGTGGCGGCGATGAGCGGACGCGGGTCGACCGCGCCGTCGGCATACGCCGCGATCGTCGGGTCGAGGCCGGCTGATGCGCCGAGGATGCCGACCGCGGTGACGTCGCCGAGGGCGAGCATTCGGGTGTCGATGAGGCTGGGGCTGCCGGCGAGTCCGACGTGCACGATCCGGCGGCCGGGCTCGACGAGGTCGAGGGCCTTCGCGGGTAGGTGCGGCGCGTTGGAGGAGTCGATGACGGCGTGCCACGCGAGGTCAGGGAGGTCGGCCTCGGTCCAGACGCCGTCGAATCCGAACGACCTCGCGAACTCGAGCGACCGGCCGGGTCGGCCGAGGAGATGCACTTCGGCCCCGGCCGCGCGGGCGAAGAGAGCGCAGAGCAAGCCGATGGCTCCCGGCCCCAGGATGAGGACGCGGTCGCCGCGCTCGAGGCGGGCGGCGTCGACCGACCGCCAGGCGTTCCCGCCGGGTTCGACCATGGCGCCGGTCGCATCGTCGACGGCGTCGGGGAGCGGGTGCAGCGCCCAGGTGGGGACGGCGATCTGCTCGGCAAGAGCACCGGCCCGGCCGTTGCGGACCCCGATCTCATCGCGGAACTGGCACACGTGGTGATAGCCGGCTCGGCAGCGTACGCATCTCTGACAACCCAGCATGGTGTCGCCGGTCACGCGGCGGCCGACCCAGGCGGGGTCCACACCCTCGCCGACGGCCGACACGGTGCCCATCCATTCGTGGCCGATGCGCATCGGGTACTCAGCGTGTCCCTCATGGAGGTACTGCATCTCGCCGGTGTAGAACTCGATGTCGGTGCCGCAGATGCCCGCTCGCGCCACGTCGACGACGACCTCGCCGGGCGCCGCCGTGGGCGGCTCGACGTCCTGCACCCCGGCCTCGCCGGGGGCGGTGATCACGAACGCCTTCATCGCGGCGCGAGCACTGTCTGTCGCTGCGAGCCGAGCCCGTCGATCTCGAGTTCCATGACATCGCCGGGCTGCAGCCAGATCGGCGGCTGGAATCCCATGCCGACGCCGGGAGGAGTGCCGGTGTTGATGAGGTCGCCGGGTTCGAGCACGAGGAACTGGCTGATGTAGTGGACGATGAACGCCGGATCGAACACCATCGTCGATGTCGAGCCGTCCTGCCGGCGGATGCCGTTGACGTCCAGCCGCATGCCCAGGTCGAGCACGTCGGGCACCTCGTCCGGGGTGACCAGCCAGGGCCCGGTGGGGTTGAACGTCTCGGCCGACTTGCCCTTCAGCCACTGGCCGCCTCGCTCCAGCTGGAACGCCCGTTCGCTGACGTCGTTCACCAGGACCCAGCCCGCGATGTGGTCGAGCGCATGCTCGGGCGAGTCGAGGTAGCTCGCGCGTCGACCGATGACGATGCCGAGCTCGATCTCCCAGTCCGGCTTGGTGGACCCGCGCGGAATCCGCACGTCGTCGTACGGACCGACGAGCGTGTTGGGCGACTTGGTGAAGAGGATCGGCTCGTCGGGCACCGCCTGACCTGTCTCGGCCGCATGGTCGCGGTAGTTGAGTCCCACGCAGATGATCTGGTGCGGCCGCGCGATCGGTGCGCCGATCCGCTGATCGAGGAGCGGACGGATTCCGCCGGCCGAGGCGCGTTCGGCCACCACCGGCCGGATGCGGTCGATGCCGCCCCCGGCGAAGAACGCCTCGTCGAAGTCGGTGACGACGTCCGACAGGTCGACGTAGGTGTCGTCGCTGACGAAGGCGACGGGCTTCTCTTCTCCGGCGGCTCCGATGCGGGCGAGCTTCATGGGGTCTCCTTCTGCTTCTCGGCCACGCCGCTCCACGGCGGCACGGGCAGTCCGCGAACCCCGGGCCGAGCGGTGAACAGCTTTCCTGACAGCGGGTACGCGGTCAGCTGTTCCCCGGTCAGGTCCTGGGTTGCGGTCGTGATGACGAGGGTGTCGAGGTCGGGCCCCGCGAAGGCGACGCTCGAGACGTGTGGTGCGGGGACGCGGATGCTGCAGTCCAGCACGCCGTCCGGCGTGTAGCGGCGTACCTCGCCGAGGCCCCACATGGCGATCCAGAGGCATCCGTCCGCGTCGCTGCACATGCCGTCGGGGAATCCGTCGTCGAACTCGATGAGCGTGCGTCGCTCGCCCGTGGTTCCGTCACCCGCATCGTACGAGCGGGCGTACACAGTACGGCGCATGGTGTCCACGGAGTACAGGACCGACCCGTCGGGGCTCCACGCCAGCCCGTTCGACAGCGTGAGGTCGTCGTCGACGGTCGTCAGCGTGCCGTCCTGCTCGAGGCGGGCCAGCACCTCGCCGTCCGAGTCGTCGCCGAGTGAGAGCGTCCCGATCAGGAAGCGCCCGGCGGGATCCGGTTTTCCGTCGTTGGTCCGCCGCGACTGCCCGGCCGGAATGATCCGCGCGAGCTCCCGCATCCGTCCCGCGACAGCGTGCACGATCAGAGTATGGGCGGCCGCGACGATCCACGACCCGTCTTCCGCCACGGCCACCGCGCCCACCGTGCCGGGGAACGGCACGTGATCCGCGTCGACGACCCGACCGTGCCGGTCGAGCCGGCCGGAGAAGACGAGGCCGCGGCGGATGTCGACCCACAGCACCACCTGCCGGATCGGGTCCCACACCGGACCTTCGCCCAACTCGCACGTCGTGGGGTTCGCAAGGATGACGGCATCCGTGACGGTCATCGTGATCCCCTTCGACGGATGCGGCCTACTGACGCCGCTACTATAGTCATATTCCGTCAATCAGACGTAATTTCCGAAAGTTGGTAAACAATGGCGTCCGACCTCAGGAGCTCGGAGTGGTACTCGGGAGACGACCGGAACGCCTACATCCATCGCGCGTGGATGCGGCGGGGTGTGCCCGACACCGCGTTCCGCGGCCGCCCGCAGATCGCCATCGCCAACACCGCGTCGGACCTCACCCCCTGCAACGCGCACCTCGATGAAGTGGCGCAGTCGGTGAAGAACGGGATCTACGAGGCGGGCGGCATCCCGGTCAACCTCCCGGTGGTGTCGTTGGGTGAGACGCAGGTGCGTCCGACAGCAATGCTGTGGCGCAACATGGCGGCGATGGCCACCGAGGAGATGCTGCGCGCCAACCCGATCGACGGCGTGGTGCTCCTCGGGGGATGCGATAAGACAATTCCGGCGCTGCTCATGGCCGCGGCATCCGTCGATCTGCCTGCCATCGTGATCCCCGGCGGCCCCATGCTCACCGGCCACTTCCGCGGCGAGGCGCTCGGCTGCGGCACGGACGTCTGGCGGCTGAGCGAGGAGGTGCGCGCCGGCACGCTGAGCGAAGCCCTCTTCGAGAAGTCCGAGTCGTCGATGATCCGGTCGAAGGGGCACTGCAACACGATGGGGACCGCCTCCACGATGGCGCTCGTCGCCGAGGCGCTCGGCACGATCGTCCCCGGGCTCGCGGGGACGCCGGCACCCGACAGCAGGCTGCTCGAGGCCTCGCACGAGACCGGGCGGCTGGCTGTGGAGCTGGTCGCGGCGGATCGACGCCCGTCGACCTTCCTCACGAAGGCGAGCTTCCACAACGCCATCGTCGCGCTCGCCGCCATCGGCGGCTCGACCAACGCGGTCGTGCACCTGCTGGCGATCGCCGGGCGGCTCGGGATCGACCTGACCATCGACGACTTCGACCGCATCGGCGCCGACGTGCCGCTCCTGGTGAACCTGCAGCCCGCCGGGCGCTACCTCATGGACGACCTGTACCGCGCCGGCGGCTTCCTCGCCGTGCTCCGCGAGGTGAAGGACCTGCTGGACCCGACGGCGCTCACGATCACCGGCAGCCCGCTCGTGGACCACCTCGACGACGCGCGGATCTGGGACGCCGACGTGATCGCGTCGCGCACCCAGCCGCTGATCCCCGCCGCCGGGATCAGCGTGCTCCGCGGCTCGCTGGCGCCGGGTGGAGCGATCATCAAGCCCGCCGCCGCATCGCCTCACCTCTTGAAGCATCGGGGCCGCGCGGTCGTCTTCGACTCGATCGAGGACTTCCACGCCCGCATCGACGATCCCGACCTCGACATCGACGAGGACTCCGTGATGATCCTCCGCGGCTGCGGCCCGATGGGCTACCCGGGCATGCCCGAGGTGTCCAACATGCCGCTGCCGAAGAAGCTGCTCGAGAGGGGCGTGCGCGACATGGTGCGCATCTGCGACGGGCGGATGTCGGGCACCGCGTACGGCACCGTCATCCTGCACGTGACACCCGAGGCCGCCGCAGGGGGACCGCTCGCCCGCGTGCAGACCGGCGACTGGATCAGCCTCGACGTCCGCAACCGCCGCCTCGACGTCGAGGTTCCCACTGACGAGCTCGCGGCGCGCGGCGTCAACGATGCCACCGTGCAAGGCTTCGCGAATCCACGCCGCGGCTGGGAGCGCCTCTACGTCGACCACGTCATGCAGGCCGACACCGGAGCCGACCTCGACTTCCTCGTCGGATCCAGCGGATCGAAGGTCTCCCGTGAGTCCCACTGAAACCGCCACGCTCCCCGCCCCCGATCCGGCGCTGCTGCGGGAGCTTGAAGCGACCGGCGTGGTCGTCGGGGTGCGGGCCACCGACCGGCTTGCCGCCGCGCACGACGGCTCGCATTACCTTCTGACGCCGCAGGCCGTGGTCACCGCGCGCGACGCAGACGACGTCGCGGCGACGATGCGCGCCGCGCAGCGCGCCGGCGTTCCCGTCACCTTCCGCTCCGGTGGGACCAGCCTCTCCGGGCAGGCCGGCACGGGCGGGGTCCTCATCGACACGCGAAAGCACTTCCGCTCTGTCCACGTGCCGGAGGGCGGCGACCTCGTCCGCACCGGACCGGGGGCGACCGTGCGAGCCGTCAACACCCGGCTCATCCGGCATGGCCGCAAGCTCGGCCCCGACCCCGCCAGCGAGATCGCCTGCACCATCGGCGGCGTCGTCGCCAACAACTCCAGCGGCATGTGCTGCGGCACCCACTCGAACACCTACCGCACTCTGTCCTCGTCTATCTTCGTGCTGCCGTCCGGGACCGTCGTGGACACCACGGCGGGCGATGCCGACAACCTCCTGCGCGCGGCCGAGCCGCGCATCCATGCCGGGCTTGAGCGACTGCGCGACCGCGTCCGCGCGAACCTCGACTCGGTTGCCGCCATCGAGCGGCTCTACGCGATCAAGAACACGATGGGGTACGGCCTCAACGCCTTCCTCGACTACGACCGTCCGGTCGACATCCTCGAACGTCTGCTGGTCGGGAGCGAGGGCACTCTCGCATTCGTCGCCGAGGCCACCTTCCGCACGGTTGCGCTCAAGGCGCACGTCGCGACCGGCCTCCTGATCTTTCCGACCCTGGATGCCGCGACCGCAGCACTGCCGGCACTGGTCGACTGCGGCTTCGCCGCCATCGAACTCCTCGACGCCACCAGCCTGCGCGTCGCCCAACGCGACCCGGACGCCACCGCCGGGCTGCGGGCCCTCCAGGTGGACGGCCACGCGGCGCTCCTCGTCGAGCACCAGGGCGAAAGCGCAGCGGAACTGGGCCGGTTGATCGCCGGTTCCGCCGCGCTCCTGAAGGCGCTGGCGTTGACGGTGCCGGCGGCACTCACGGCCGACCCGGTGACGCGTGCGCAACTCTGGCACATCCGCAAAGGCCTCTTCACCGCTGTCGCAGGCGCGCGTCCCTCGGGAACGACCGCGCTGCTGGAAGACATCGCCGTCCCGGTGGACCGGTTGCTTCCCACCTGCACGCGCCTCATCGAGCTGTTCGACCAGCACGGCTACGAGGACAGCGTGATCTTCGGGCACGCCAAGGACGGCAACATCCACTTCCTGCTCAACGAACGCTTCGACGACCCGCAATCGCTTCTACGCTACGAGGCATTCACCGACGAGATGGTCGACCTCGTGCTCTCCCAAGGCGGCACGCTCAAAGCCGAGCACGGCACCGGCCGCATCATGGCGCCCTTCGTCCGGCGGCAGTACGGCGACGAGCTCTACGAGGTCATGCGCGAGATCAAGACCCTCATCGACCCCGGGGGGCTGCTCAACCCGGGAGTGGTTCTGAGCGACGACCCGACCGCACACATCCGCAACCTCAAGATCGTCCACACGGTGGAAGAAGAGGTCGACCGCTGCGTCGAGTGCGGCTACTGCGAACCGGTATGCCCCAGCAAAGACATCACCCTCACCCCGCGCGAGCGTATCGTGCTGCGTCGAGAGATGGCACGAGCCGAAGCGGCAGGAGATGCCGCGCTGGCGCAGCAACTGCGCTCCGAATACGACTACGACGGGGTCCAGACCTGCGCCGTCGACGGCATGTGCCAGACCGCCTGCCCCGTCCTCATCAACACCGGCGACCTGGTCCGGCGCCTGCGAACCGACACCCAGAACGCCGTCACGCAATCGGGATGGAAGCTCGCCGCGAAGAACTGGAAGACAGTCAGTCGCATCGGGGGCATGGCACTGACGGTGGCGGATGCCGTCCCCGCAGCTCTTCCCGGAGCTGCCACCGCCATGGGTCGTGCGGTCCTCGGCGACGACATCGTGCCCCGTTACACCAGCGATCTCCCCGCCGGCGGTGAAAAACGGCGGGTGTTCGCGGAGTCCGACGCGGTGGCCGTGTACTTCTCCAGCTGCACGACGACGATGTTCGGGCCGGCCAAGCCCGGCACGCGAGGGGTGGCGGAGTCGTTCCTGGACCTGTGCCGGCGAGCAGGCGTGCCTCTCGTAACGCCTGACGACCTGCCATCACTGTGCTGCGGAACGCCGTGGAAATCCAAGGGCCTCACCGACGGATATGCCGTCATGAAAGACCGAGTCGCGACATCCCTCCGTCGGGCGACCCTCGACGGCGAACTCCCCGTCGTCTGCGACGCCTCGTCCTGCACCGAAGGGCTGCACGTGCTGCTGGACGCCGCCGGCGAGATCGGCATCCGCGTCCTCGACGCCGTTCAGTTCGTCGACGAGGTCGTGCTCGACCGGCTGCCCGTGGGGGAGCGAGTCGCGTCACTGACCCTTCATCCGACGTGCTCCTCCACCCGGATGGGGATCAACGACTCCCTCACCCGCGTCGCGGCGGCCGCCGCCGGCACAGTGCACATCCCGGAGGATTGGGGATGCTGCGCTTTCGCCGGTGACCGCGGAATGCTGCACCCCGAACTCACTGCATCGGCAACCGCACCCGAAGCAAACGGAGTCGCCGTGGCAGGCGGCGTGGCGCACGCATCCCTCAACCGCACCTGTGAACTGGGCATGACACGCGCCACGGCGCAGCCGTACCGGCACATCCTCGAAGTACTGGCCGATACCTTCCCCGCGAAATAGCGGCGTCGTGCAGGAAATCACCGGACTATCCGCCGTCGTCACCGCGACGGCAGCGGCAGCGGCGCAGTCATCGTGACAGAACTCACCCATCGAGGCGCTCCTCGTCGAGTCGGCGTGCGGGTGCCGGCGGCGTCGGCCGCTTGACCACGGCGATACCGATTTCGCACACTTGGGTGAAATTCGTCTAAGGTCGTTGGAGACTCTTGCAATGCGGCTGTCCGTCGCAGTGCACCGACCGAAGGAGCGGCGAGGATGCTGCGCAAACCGTTCAACGACGGATGGACCGTCGTGCCCAAGCAGTCGCTGTTCGCGGCGGCTCTGGCGCCCGCCGCGCCCTCGCGGGTGACTCTTCCGCACGACGCTCTCCGAGACCTTCCGCGCACGCCCGCCAGCCCGAACGGAGCCCACTCGGGATACTTTCCGAGTGCGCATGTCGTGTACGACAAGGCGTTCCACGCCCCCCAGGAGTGGGCCGACAAGGCGGTGGTGGTGACATTCGACGGCGTGTACCGAGACGCTGTCGTGTATTTCAACGGCGACTTCGTGGCTCAGCAGCCCTCCGGATACAGCCCGTTCTCGGTAGACCTGTCTTCGCGTGTGCACGCGGGCTCTCGGAACACGTTGCGGGTCGAGGCGCGCACCCACCAGGACAGTCGTTGGTACTCGGGTGTCGGCATCTACCGCGACGTGTGGCTCGCGGTCGCCGATCAGATCCACATCCCGGTCGACGGCGTGACGGTGACGACTCCCGAGGTCGGCGCGGACTTCGCGGTCGTCGCGGTCGCCGTCGAGGTGAGGAACGACGCGCGCAGGCAGCAGACGGTACGGCTCCGGTCCCGCGTGACGGATGCCTCGGGCGCGACCGTGAGCGAGAAGTCGGTGCCCGTTACGACCGTGCCCGGCGAGCACGCCGTCGCACGCGTGCCGCACTACGTTGGGGAGCCGCGACTGTGGGACATCGATGCCCCGGATCTGTATCGCGTCGAAAGCGTCCTCATCGACGGTTCGGGTGACGTCCTCGACGCCGACGAGACGGTGTTCGGTGTGCGTTCGATTCGGATCGACCCTATTCATGGGCTGCGCGTGAACGGCCGATCCGTCAAGCTGCGGGGCGGTTGCATCCATCACGACAACGGCCCTCTCGGCGCCGCCGCCATCCCGGGTGCGGAGCGCCGAAAGGTCGAACTGTTGAAGGCGGCCGGCTTCAACGCGATCCGGAGTGCGCACAACGCGGCGAGTCGTGCCCTGCTCGATGCCTGCGACGAGATCGGAATGTTCGTCATCGACGAACTCACAGACGTGTGGACTGTCGGCAAGAGTTCGTTCGACACCTCGCTCAGCTTTCCCGAGTGGTGGGAGCGAGATGTCGAGGCTCTCGTCCGGAACGACCGCAATCATCCGAGCGTGTTGCTCTACTCGATCGGCAACGAGATCCTCGAGGTCGGCCGACCGGGCGGCGCCGTGTGGGGGCGGCGGATCGCTGAGAAGGTGCGCAACCTCGACCCCACGCGGCCGCTCATGAACTCGGTCAATGCTCTTGTGTCGATCATCGACTCGAAGGTGACGGCGCAGGACCACTCGGTCCCGGTCGACTTCAACTCGATCCTGAGCTCTGATGGATCCGCTGGAGTCGGGGCAGCCGAGATCGCAACGGTCCGCACGGAGGAAGCGCACGCCCAGGCGGATGTCGCGGGGATCAACTACGCAGAGGCGCGCTACGACCTCGACGCCGAGATCTTCCCGGATCGGGTAATCGTCGGATCCGAGACATTCCCAAGTCGCCTCGACCGTCTCTGGGAATTGGTGCAGAAGCACCCGCAGGTGATCGGCGACTTCGTGTGGACCGCCTGGGACCACCTTGGTGAGGCGGGTACGGGCCGCGCCGTGTACGCGGACGATCCTCTCCAACCGGTCGGCATGGCGTCGCCTTATCCGTGGCTGCTGTCACAGGCCGGCACCATCGACATCAACGGCATCCGCAGACCGATCTCGTACTGGCGAGAGACGGTCTGGGGCCTGAGGGGCGAGCCGTACATCGCCGTTCACCGCCCGCAGGGCTACGGGCGTGAACTCGCCGTTGGACGGTGGGCATGGGACGACGTGCTCTCGAGCTGGGCCTGGCGCGTCGAGGAGGGAGCGCCCGTGGTCGTCGACGTATACACCGATGCGGACGACGTCGAGCTGTTGCTCGACGGCGTGAGCCTTGGCGTGCGTCCGGTCGGTATCGAGACGGGGGCGCAGGCCCGGGGGTTCATCGCGCGATTCGAGACGGAGTATCGGCGCGGAACCCTCGTCGCGGTGTCCCGCCGAGACGGCGAAGAAGCGGGGCGCGCCGAGCTGCGGAGCCTCATGGGCGATGCGGTGCTCGTCGCGCGTGCGGAGCGGAAGAAGATCGGTGCGACGCCCGATCATCTCGCGTACGTGCACCTCACGCTGCAGGATGGTGCGGGCACAGTGGCCGTGGATGAGTCCGCCGAGGTCACCGTGACGGTGACCGGTCCGGGCGAACTAGTCGCGCTGTCCGGCGCGAAGCCCGACGACGACCAGCCGTTCGCAGGCCCCACGCACGTGACGCACGAGGGGCGGTTGCTCGCCGTCGTGCGCCCCACTGGTCGCGGCCGCATCCGTGTCGCCGCGACGTCGGCGCACGGCAAGACCTCGGTCCAGGTGACCGCAGACTGACCCGCCGAACAACGGCAACGCCGCGCGCCGTGTGAGATCGAGTCCGCGATGTTGGCACACCGAAGTCGCTACATGTGCGAATCATCCTTTCGATCGGACCCCTGCCATGAGCGCTACGCCTGGCATGACAGCTCTGATGGTGCGGACGCGAGGAAGCGGAACCGCGCGATGACCGAAACCCATCGACTACGGGCGAAGAGCGCACCCCCGCGCCGAGCCCGCCATCACGTCCGCAACAAGGAGGAGAACACCCGTGTCCAGAGCTGTTATCGTCAGCGCCGCCCGCACCCCGATTGCGAGGGCCTACCGCGGCGCCTACAACAACACGCCGCCGCAGCACCTCGCGGGCCATGTGATCGCCGCAGCGGTGGAGCGCGCGGGTATCGACCACACCGACATCGACGACGTGATCCTCGGCGCGGCGCTGCAGCAAGGCGCCACCGGGGGGAACATCGCGCGACAGAGCGCGCTCCGTTCCGGCCTCCCCGTCACGGTGCCCGGGATGTCGGTCGATCGTCAGTGCGCCTCGGGGCTGATGGCGATCGCCGTCGCGGGAGCCCAGATCGTTCACGGCGACCTGCGAATCGCCGTGGCCGGCGGTGTGGAGTCGGTGTCGTTGGTGCAGAACGAGCACATGAACACCCATCGCGCCGTCGACCCGTGGCTCAAGGAGAACATCCCGGACATCTACCTTCCAATGCTTAACACCGCTGAGATCGTCGCCGAGCGCTACGGCGTGACGCGAGAGGCACAGGATGCGTACGCTCTGATCTCACAGCAGCGAACTGCCGCCGCGCAGCAGGCCGACCTCTTCGCCGAAGAGATCGTGCCGCTGGCTTCTGTCCAGGCGGTCGTCGATCGACAGAGCGGCGACATCACGTTCCGCGACGTGTTTCTGGACCGCGACGAGGGCAACCGCCCCTCGACGACGCTCGACGATCTCTCCGCGCTGCGGCCGGTCCTCGCCGACGGCGCTGCGTCGGCGATCTCGACGGTCACGGCCGGAAACGCCAGTCAACTCTCCGACGGTGCGGCGGCGACCGTGATGATGGCCGAGGACGAAGCAGCCCGCCGCGGTGTCGAACCGCTGGGCGTGTTCCGAGCGCTCGCCGTCGCGGGCGTCGCCCCCGGCGAGATGGGCATCGGGCCGGTGCCGGCGGTCTCGGCATTGCTGCGCCGCGAGGGATTGACGGTCGACGATATCGACCTCTGGGAGTTGAACGAGGCGTTCGCATCGCAGGTCGTCTTCTGTCGGGACGAATTGGGCATCGATCCACAGAACCTCAATGTCAACGGCGGCGCGATCTCGATCGGTCACCCGTACGGGATGTCGGGTGCGCGCATGGTCGGTCACGTGCTGCGTGAAGGACGTCGTCGTGGAGCGAGGCTTGCGGTCGTCACGATGTGCATCGGCGGAGGCCAAGGGGCGGCCGGACTGTTCGAGATCGTTTGAACGAACGAATGACCCGCGCCCTCGGCCGGCGCGGGTCATTCAATTCCGGGGCTTCATGTCGTGGAGGTGGCTAGCCGAGCTGAACCGGACCTCCGACCGTCAGCCGACGGCTGTTGCCTCGACCTGCGCCGCGAAGCGCTCCACGAGCGCACGCCGAAGCACCTTGCCGCTTGCGCCGAGGGGCAGTTCGTCGACGATGTGCACAACGCGCGGGTACTTGTACTCCGCGAGCCGCTCGCGGGCGAATGCGATCACGTCTTCGGCGGTGACCTCTTCGCCCGGCTTGACGACGACAGCGGCGTTGACTTCCTCGCCGCGCCGCTCGTCGGGCAGGCCGAACACCGATACGGAGACGAGCTGGGGGTGACCCGCGATAGCCTGCTCGACCTCCGTCGGGTAGACGTTGTACCCGTTGCGGACGATGAGGTCCTTCTTGCGGTCGACGATCGTGATCACGCGGTCGGTGATGGTGCCGAGATCGCCGGTGCGGAACCAACCGTCCACCACAGTCGCGTCAGTGGCGTCTTCGCGGCCGATGTAGCCCTTGAAGACGTTGTGGCCGCGCACGACGATCTCGCCGATCTCGTCAGCGTCGGACGTCAGCTCGATGCGATCGTCGACGTCCGCCTTCGCGATCGCGACGTCTACTCCCCACAGCGGTGTCCCGGCGGTGCCGGGGCGGATGTCCTCGTACACGGTGTTGAACGAGACCACCGGGGTGGTCTCGGTCAGGCCGTATCCCTCGTGCACCTGAGCGCCGAAGCGGGCGGCGAATTTTTCGAGGATCGCGCGGGGGAGCGCCGCACCACCCGAAATGCCGTACCGGAGTGTCGGTCGCGCGTCCGAGCGGGCGCCCGCCTGGAGCAGGTCGACGAACATCGTCGGGACAGCGGCGAAGATCGTCACGCCCTGGTCAACAATCAGCTGCAGTGCCGCATCGGCCTCGAAGCGGGGCATCAGTGCGATCGACGCGCCGCGGCGGAACGCGGTGTTCATCACGGCGGTCTGGCCGAAGGTGTGGAACAGCGGCAGCCCACCGAAGACGACGTCGTCACGACGCATGTCGACGGAATCGATCAGCGAGGTGTGCACCTGTTCGACGATCGAGAAGTGCGAGCTCACCGCGCCCTTGGGGGTGCCGGTCGTACCGCTCGTGTACAGGATGGTCGCGGCATCCAGCGGGTTCGTCTGCTCGATGTCGGTGATCGGCGTTGCCGCCGCCGCTTCATCTTCCAGGCGGGGGACGCCCGTCGCGGCGATCATCTCGTCGGGAACGAGCACGGAGAGAGTGGGAACCTGAGCGGCCACGGCTGCCGGGAGCGCTTCAACCAGGAACGGCGCGGCGGCGATGAATAGGTCGGCCTGCGCGTCGGACAGAACGAATGTGATCTCATTCTTTTTGAACAGCGGATGCACCGGCACCACGATCGCGCCAAGTGCCAGCGCGCCGTAGTAGACGCGCATGAAGTCGGGCACGTTCGGTGCCATGAGGGCGATGCGGTCCCCCTTGCCGATACCGCGAGCCTGGAGCGCGCCGGCGTACGCGCGGGCCTGGCCCCACAATGCGCGGTAGGGGATGGTGTGTCCGGCGAGGTGCACGGCCGGGGCGTCCGGGTACCGCGCCGCGCTCTCGGCGAGAATCGTCGCTACGTTGAGAGTGGCGAATCCGTCTCCCTGGATGGCGCGGTCGGTGAGGGTTGTCATTACATGTGTCCTTTCGACGTTGAAAGCGGCGGGTGAGGCGGTGACGCTATGGAGCGTGGACGAACAGATGGATGGTCTCCGCGACGAGCGCGGGACGTTCGCTGCCGTCGATCTCCACGGTGTTCTTGAGGCGCGCGCGCACGCCGCGGTCCGTCTCGCTGGCTTCGACGAGCTCTGTGCGCGCTCGTATGTGTGCTCCGCTGGGCACCGGTGCGAGGAAGCGCACGCCGTCGACGCCGTAGTTCACGACGGCATCCGCGTTCTGAACGTCGACAAGGTCGCGGATCAGACGCGGCACGAGCGAGAGGGTCAGCAGTCCGTGGGCGATCGTCGTTCCGAACGGGCCTGCAGCCGCACGCTGGACGTCCACGTGGATCCACTGGTGATCCTCGGTCACCTGGGCGAAGGCGTCAATCCGCGCCTGCGACACCGAGAGCCAGTCGCCGACGGCGACCGAACCGATGAGCGCCGTCAGGCCCCGTGGATGGGTGACACGGATCACGACTTTGGACCACCCGCGACGTACAGCACCTGTCCAGAGACGAATCCCGCTTCTTTCCGGCAGAAGTACGAGACCGCGGCGGCGATGTCGTTAGGGACACCGGCGCGAGAGACTGGGATCTGCGAGACCTGTGCATCCACGAGAGCCTCGAAGCTCACTCCCAGACGCTCCGCCGTCGCCTTCGTCATATCCGTCTGGATGAACCCCGGCGCGATCGCGTTCGCGGTGATCCCGTACCGACCGAGCTCGACCGCGAGCGTCTTCGTGAATCCCTGGATGCCGGCCTTCGCTGCCGCGTAATTCGCCTGACCGCGGTTCCCGAGCGCCGAGGTGCTCGAAAGGTTCACGATGCGACCCCATGATGCACTCACCATGTGCGCCTGGGCGGCGCGGGTCATGAGGAACGCCCCCCGCAGGTGCACGTTCATCACCGTGTCCCAATCGGTCTCGCTCATCTTGAACAGCAGGTTGTCGCGAAGCACCCCCGCGTTGTTCACGAGGATGCCGGGGGGGCCGAGTTC
>NZ_MWLP01000160.1:0-700 GCF_010634885.1 Microbacterium sp. B35-04
GAGGACCCCGCCCGTGCCGTCGGTGGACTGGTTGCCGGCGATCACCAGGTCGAAGCCGGTCCGCCGCAGCGCTGTGGCGAGCACCTCGGCGGTCAGCCCCAGGTCGGCGCCGAGAAGGGCATCGTCGACGACCTGCACGGCCGATGCGGCACCCATCGCGAGCCCCTTGCGCACCGTCGCCGACGCGGACTCCGGAGTCATCGAGAGCACCACGACCTCGGTGCCGGGCGTCTTGTCGGCATATGACAAGGCGACCTCGAGCGCACGCTCACCGATCTCATCGAGCACCGTCTCGCTCGCCCCGCGGTCGGCCAGGCCGGTCTCCAGCGACAGCTTGCGATCCCCGTAGGTATCCGGGACTTCCTTGACCAGGACGACGATCTTCATGACGATCTCCTCACGCTGCGCACGAGTCTAGGGCGCGCCGCGCAATGTACCCAATCGCATGGAATGCACCGACAAGACCGACCGCTGACCCGCTGTGTGTATACATAAACGCCCGTTCGCGGCACCCACATCCGACTCGTGCACCGCGTACCGGTACGGTGAAAGGAGGAGGTCGTCATGGCAGCACCCAAACGTCTTCCGGTCGACCCGATCGCCGAAGCCAAGCGCCAGTGGATCGCCCATGGCTGGGAACCCGCCGCGGCCGGCATGACCGCCGTGACGTCGATCATCCGGGCGCAGCAGCTCCTGCTCG
>NZ_MWLP01000161.1:0-1089 GCF_010634885.1 Microbacterium sp. B35-04
GGCATCCGTCATCGCTCGGTCGTCAGTCCGAGGTGAGCTGGACCGTCACGTTCGCGGGTGGGAGTCCGTTCCACAGGGCCTCCGGGGAAGCCGTGAGGAACGACGTCAGCGCGAGCACTGCGGCCAGGAGCGGCACGGCCCACAGGGCCGTCGCCGCGATGCGAAGGGTGCGGTTGATCACCGCGGTGCGGGTGGCCTTCGCGGCGGACCCGAGGGCGATGACGAAGACCAGAGCCATCACGAACCAGGTGAACGGCAACGGGTCGAGGGTCGCGTTGTAGCAGACGGGCTCGACCGAGTCATTCGGCGACACGCAGCCGCCGCGCGAGGCCCGGGCGAACGTCCCGTACAGCACGGCCCACACCAGGCCCCGCCGCGCCAGGGACAGGATCTCGGGAACGTAGTGCCCGACCAGCGGCATGGCGGCGGGAGGACGGCTCACAGCGGTCGTCGATGTCATGGGGCCCTTCCACTTCAACTCTTCCGTCACCGTAGAGCCTCGACCCGCCGGTGCGCCACCGGCGCGGCAGGACCCGCAGAGCTCAGCGGCTTCGCACGTCGCAGGGCGGCGAGGATCGGCCGGCCCACCACGATCAGGCCGACGACGGTCGTGATGGCGCGGAGGGTGTCCCAGCTGAGCGTCGACGTGACGAGCGAGTACAGCAGGAAGCTCGAGAGGTTGACATCCAGCGGCGCGCCGCCGTCGTACGAGATGCCGGTGCCGGACCCCACGGCGAAGGGCCAGAACCACAGGTTCATGAGCAGGCCGAAGCTGTACGACGCGATGACACCGTAGAGGCAGAGCATGGCGATCTCGGTGATGCGCGACCGAGCCCACGCGCCCGCGGGCTCCGGGCGACGCTTCAGCGGCACCTGAAGGGGGCGTGTCGATCGTCCCGGGAGCAGTCCTGCCACCGCGCCCACCCAGGCGCAGGCGAACATCTGGAACGGCGTCCACGGTCCGAATGTGCCGGTGATGAGGGTGGACAGCGCGATGGTCGCCATGCCGAGCAGCATGCCGAAGCGGGCGCCGTACGCGCGCCCGGCGAGGATCAGCAGGATGAAGACCGCCTCGACGCCGCCGACGCC
>NZ_MWLP01000162.1:0-876 GCF_010634885.1 Microbacterium sp. B35-04
CGGTCACGCCGGCGAGCCGTGGGCGATCAGCGGACGGTCAGCCGCCCGGGGGGCCGTCAGCCGCGCGTCTTCGCACGAGGTCAGTCGGCCTGCGCCCGCATGGAGCGCGCGAGTGACGTGAGCTGCTCGGCGTCGGCCGGGTCGAGGTGGGCCCAGCGGGCCTCGAGTCCTCGCCAGATCTGCTCCACGGGCTCCTGCAGATCACGGCCCGCCTGAGTCAGCTGCACGAGCGTGACTCTGCCGTCGGCCGCCGAGCGCTCGCGGCGCACCAGTCCGGCCTTCTCGAGCCGCTGCACGGTCTTCGCGATCGTCGAGTGGTCGAGGCCGAGCAGGCAGCGCAGCTCCTTCTGAGAGCGCTCGTCCGCGGCCCACAGCTGCGACAGCACGAGCTCCTGCCCGGCGAACAGGCCGAGTGTGGCCAGGCGCTGGGCCGCCAGGGAACGCTGTGCGTGGGCAAGCTGCATGACGGCCCAGCTCACGGGCGCGACGTCGGCGAGCGTCGATCCGTGCTCACCGGGGTCGGGGGTCGTGGGCTGGGCCGCCATGGTTCCTCATCAGAGAGAGATGCTCGCGAGCGCCGGGTAGTCGGTGTACCCCGCCGCCCCTCCACCGTAGAACGTCGCCGGGTCGGCGTCGTTCATCGGCGCACCGGAGCGGATCCGTTCGACGACGTCGGGGTTCGCCAGCGCCCACCGCGCGATGGGCACGATGTCGGCAAGGCCCGCGTCGATGTCGTCCCCGAGGGCGTCGAGCGAGCGGCCCGCGCGCAGCACCAGGAGAGCGCTCGGCCACAGGTCGCGCAGATCTCGCAGCAGCACCTCATCGGACGACTGCACCACGTGCAGATAGGCCAGGTCGAGCCCGGCGAGCTCGCCG
>NZ_MWLP01000163.1:0-684 GCF_010634885.1 Microbacterium sp. B35-04
GTGGCCATTACGCGTTAACACGGTGGATTGCCGAGGCAGACCACATCCAGGAGGATCGAACAATGGCAGAGCAGGAGCCGCGCGACGACAGACGCGCGCCGCGCGAACGATCCGACGGGAAGCAGTCGCCGGCAGGAGCCGACCGCAAGCCGTACCAGAAGCGCGACGGCGATCGGAAGCCGTACGCCAAGCGCGAGGGCGACCGCTCGCACGCGCCCCGCGAAGGTGACCGTAAGCCGCACCAGAAGCGTGACGGCGACCGTCCCTACGCTGCGCGTGACGGGGATCGCAAGCCGTACCAGAAGCGTGACGGCGACCGTCCCTACGCGCCTCGTGACGGGGATCGCAAGCCCTACCAGAAGCGTGATGGTGACCGTCCCTACGCGCCTCGTGACGGTGACCGGAAGCCGTACCAGAAGCGTGACGGCGACCGCCCGTACGCGCCTCGCGATGGCGACCGGAGCTACACGCCGCGTGATGGCGGCGACCGCAAGCCGTATCAGAAGCGTGATGGTGACCGTCCCTATGCGCCTCGTGACGGGGATCGCAAGCCGTACCAGAAGCGTGATGGCGACCGCCCGTACGCGCCCCGTGACGGTGACCGGAAGCCGTACCAGAAGCGTGACGGCGACCGTCCCTACGCTCCTCGAGACAGCGACCGTCCGTACACGCCGCGCGACGGCG
>NZ_MWLP01000164.1:0-503 GCF_010634885.1 Microbacterium sp. B35-04
GCTGCGGCATCCGTCGCCAACGCGGCGTCGCCGACGATCACCGCGACCGGCGTGCCGACCGAGGCGGCCGCGCCGAGCAGCTCGGCGGCCGACTTGGCGAGCCCGCCCGAGGGCGTCGTGTCGAGGAACACCAGGATCGAGTCATCTGCAAACGTCATCACGCACGCACCCTCACGCAAGCCGGTTCTGGATGAGGAAGTCCGCGAGCTTCTGACCCGCGTCGCCCTCGTCGACGATCTTCACGCCGGCCTCGCGCGGCGGCTTCTCGCTGAGCGCGATCACGATCGACCGTGACGCCGTCGGGTCGTGCGGGTCGATCTCGAGCTCGGCGAGCGACAGCGTCTCGAACGGCTTCTTCTTCGCCGCCATGATGCCTTTGAAGTTCGGGAAGCGGGCATCGGGCAGCGCCTCGGTGATCGAGATCACCGCAGGAAGCGGCGCCGTCACCTGCAGCGTCGCGCCGTCCGACGCGCGTGTGCCCGAGACGGCGTCGTCGCCGATCT
>NZ_MWLP01000165.1:0-664 GCF_010634885.1 Microbacterium sp. B35-04
GTGACCCGATGCGCGCAGCTGACCGGCCGTGGTGATCCCGGAAGGCGATGGTGTCATGCCCGGGAGGCTACGCCGCCTGCGCGGGGGTCGGGGCCGGATCGGCGAATTTCCTCGCCTCGACCCCCGGGTGGCGACGTGCCGCCTGCCTGGTCAGGGGATGTGCCAGAACTCCGTCCCCAGCCCGTACATGTTCCAGATCCACCACCACTGACCCACGAGGCACGCTGCCAGCACGCCGAGCCGCCATGCGCGGCTGCGCGGCAGCGCGACCGCACCCCACAGCGGCGACAGCGGGAAGAGGAGCCGGAACACGCTCGACTGCGGGAGGAACACCGCCAGCAGGTAGATGAGGTAGCTGGCCGCCCACAGGCGGATCTCGGGTCCGAGCCGAACCGCCTGCGGGCTGAACGCGATGACCGCGCCGACGGCGATCACCAGGGCGACGAGCCCGACGATCCCCCACGCCGGGTCGAGTCCCCACGACCGGAACCAATAGTCGGTCGCCTGCGGCCAGCCCTCGAAGGGGACGAATCCTCCGTCGTCGCCGACCCAGAGTCGGCGCCACGAGAGCTCCGTCGCGAGATACGCATCCGGGCGGCCGGTGACGATACCGGCGATCACTGGCCACGAGAGTCCGAGTGTCGTGGCGAGCGCGCCCAGCGCG
>NZ_MWLP01000166.1:0-510 GCF_010634885.1 Microbacterium sp. B35-04
GGATCAGCAGCAGCGTGATCGACACGGTGCCCGTGATCACGCCGCCCCAGAGCAGGGGGACGCCGAACAGCAGGTTCAGCGCGACCGCCCCGCCGATCACCTCGGCGATGTCGGTCGCCATCGCGACGAGCTCGGCCTGCAGCCAGTAGGCGCGGCGGCCCCATTTCGAGCGGATGCGGAGCCCCAGGGTCTCGGGCAGGCTCCGGCCCGTCACGATGCCGAGCTTGGCTGACAGGTACTGGATGAGCCAGGCCATGACGTTGCCGAGTACGACGACCCAGACCAGGAGGTAGCCGTACCGCGCGCCCGCGGTCATATTGCTCGCGACATTGCCCGGGTCGAGATACGCGACGCCGGCCACGAGGGCAGGCCCGATCAGCCAGGCCAGGCGCGGCATCGATGCGCGGCGGGCAGGAGCTGGCGGCATCCTGACATCTTCGGCAGTTTTCGGCACACCGAAACCATAACCTTTTTTCGACTCACCGAAAAGTGGTTCCGGTCGTTGAGCGA
>NZ_MWLP01000167.1:0-811 GCF_010634885.1 Microbacterium sp. B35-04
GCGGGCGCCGTCGGCGAGGGAAGGGAGCGTCGCCCCGGCGATGGCGAGGGCGCGGGCGATGCCCCGGAGCGGACCACGGCGCGACGCCCGCGCGAACACGCGGTTGAGGTCTAAGACGGCGTTCAGCGCCCCGAACGCGAGGATGCACAGGGCGATGGGGAGTGCACTGGCTGCGGCATCCCATAATCCGTCGACCGTGACCGGACCGAGCAGCACGACGTGCGCGAACGGCGCCGGCAGCCGCACGGCCGGCAGATCCAGCAGGACCACGCCGTCGCCGTCGGCGCCGTGGAAGAGGACGCGGTATACGACCCGGGCCACCACGAACCCTGCGGCGAGGATCGCCGCGGCACGCAGAGGACCGGGTCGGAAGGTCATGTCAGGATGTCGGCGCGGCCGGCTCGCCGTTCAGCGTGTAGACCAGCGCGAGCGACTCGCCCGGCTGGAGTTCGAGGGTCAGGATGCCCTCCTGGGCGTAGTCCCACTCGCCACCCGCGGGCTTCAGCCAGAGCCCCCAGTAGGCGAAGGCGGGCGCCATCGACTCGCAGGTCTCGAAGTGCTCCGAGCCGTCCGGGGCGGGGATCGCGACGTCTTCGGCGGGCACGCCGTTCACGCGGCACACGACCTCGTCGCCGTACTCGTCGGTGCCCTCGGTCGACACGTTCACGAGCGTGAGGGCGTCGGCGGCGGCCAGGGCCTCGTCGGTGCCGATGCACCATTCCTCGCTGTCGCCGTCTTCGAGAGCCGACGCGTCGACCGCGACGGTGATCCCCGCGTCGTCGGCGCACGCGCTGTCGAGGATCGCGACGGT
>NZ_MWLP01000168.1:0-803 GCF_010634885.1 Microbacterium sp. B35-04
CCTCGGTGTCGACGAGCTGCTCGTACGACGCGCCGTCCTCGCCGCGGCCGGGCTTCAGACCCCACTGGCCCATGAAGGTCGCGCGCTCATCGAGGAACGCGGCGTAATCGTGCAGCGCGATGCCGCGGACGATGCGCGTGCCCCAGAACGGCGGCGCGGGCACGGGGTTGTCGGATGCCACGTCCGATCGCCCAGGCATCGCCTCGGGTTCGGTGAGTGTGAGCTTCGACCCGGCCGCATGGCGCCGCTTCTTCAGCGCGGGGAGCCCGACCGACGCCGGGTCGGCGCCGCGCGCGATCTTCACGAGCGGCTCCATGAGGGCCAAGCCCTCGAAGGCGTCGCGGGCGTAGCGCACCTCGCCGTCGAAGAGGCTCGCCAGGTCGTCCTCGACGTACGCGCGCGTGAGCGCCGCACCGCCGAGGATCACCGGCCACTTGGTGCCGAGGCCACGGGAGCGGAGCTCCTCGAGGTTCTCCTTCATGACGACCGTCGACTTCACGAGCAGACCCGACATGCCGATGACGTCGGCGTTGTGCTCCTCGGCTGCGGCGATGATGTCGCCGATCGGCTGCTTGATGCCGAGGTTTACGACGTCGTACCCGTTGTTGGTGAGGATGATGTCGACGAGGTTCTTGCCGATGTCGTGCACGTCGCCGCGGACCGTCGCGAGCACAATGCGGCCCTTGCCCGAGGCATCCGACTTCTCCATGTGCGGTTCGAGGAGAGCCACCGCGGTCTTCATCACCTCGGCGGACTGCAGCACGAACGGCAGCTGCATCTCGCCCGCGCCGAACCGCTCGCCG
>NZ_MWLP01000169.1:0-705 GCF_010634885.1 Microbacterium sp. B35-04
TATTATATACATAAACATACACATGTTGACGTATATACATGTGTTGATGTAATTACAAATTAAAGCACTTTTTTTAATTTGTATTAATCAAGCATCTTTAATAGCTTTACAACTATTTATAAATTGCTGAAAAAAACTTTTTTCCTTTAAGTATATTGTAGGTTCTTGTTTAAATGATACAATTGGTTTTTTTTCTAAAACACTGCGTGTAATTAATTCCTTATCAGGAAAATAAGTTATATAATCTTCTTGATTTTCAATGCTTTTTTTAAAATTGATTGATGATTTAGTATTATGTTTTACCATATTTCCAACGAAAAAAAGTTTAGCTGTTACATAACTTTCTCGTGTCCTAAAGTCAATTAAATCCTTCTTTAATTTATTAATACGATATGAAATGTTTGCATTTGAATCATCACTAAAGCCACTTGGCTTATTAGGAGAAATTACTTTATGGCTTACCACAATTGCATTTCTTGTTGATGTACTGAAATCAGGATGTGTATCAATAATAATATAGTCATATTGACCAATATTATATTCTTCATAGTAATCATCTAGCCACATATATAATTGCATGTCTTTTCCATCTGTCGTACTCATATGCTTCTCATACTCATCTAAACGTAAAAATCCACTGATAAGATCTATATTGTTATTAATACGGTGTACCTTAACTTTTTCTTCAATATGTAGTGCATCTAT
>NZ_MWLP01000017.1:0-43988 GCF_010634885.1 Microbacterium sp. B35-04
CGCAACGCCGACGACAGATCATGCGCGAACCCTGGCTGTCCACCGACCACAACCCACCCGGTTCGCCAAGCGCACCACGGTTCTAGCCCAGCGATCGCCGCGGACCGACTGCTGCAGATGTCCGCGGACTGCAAGCGCTTACACCCGACCTCGACATGTCCACCGTCGCGGGCATACGCTCACAGGTATGGACAGCACGTTGGCGTGCCTGGCGGCGTGGATGCCGAGGCAGCGGTGGTACGCCGCGAAGGGCCGCCCACCCAGCCTCCGCCTGGTGTCGTGGTGGGACATGGCGGTCGACTCCGATGACCTCGGTGAGTCCGACGGCGGCGTGCGCGTCCGGACGTTCCTGGTCGCCGACGAAGGCGCGCTTCCTGCCGTGCTCTACCAGATCCCCGTCGTCGAGCGGGCGACGGAGACGGTGAGAGCCGATCCCCTCCACACGATCGGCAGCCCGACCCCGGGCACGACGTTCATCGACGGACCCCACGACCCGGCGTACGCGCAGGCGCTGCTGCGTCTCATCGCCCGCGGCGGCACAGCCCGCGGCCCGCAGACGACCGCGATCGCACGCGCGGTGGCAGCCGACAGCGTCCCGGCCCTCGCCACAGCGCGGGTGGTCAGCGGAGAGCAGTCGAATACCTCTCTCATCTACGAGGGCGTCGGCACTCCGGTGATCTGCAAGGTCTATCGCCAGCTCCACGCGGGCCTCAATCCCGACATCGAGCTGCAGGAAGCACTGGCACGAGCCGGATCGACGCACGTGCCGCGGCCGATCGGCTCGATCGAGGGGACCTGGCCCGACCTGGCCACCGCGCACGGCAGCGTCCGCGGGTCGCTCGCGTTCGCCCAGGAGTACCTGCCGGGCGTCGAGGACGCGTGGCGCGTCGCCCTCCTGGCCGCCGCGCGGGGCGAGGACTTCCGTGTCCAGGCGGGCGCGCTCGGCGCCGCGACCGCTCACGTGCATGTCGCCCTGACCCGCTGCTTCCCCACCCGCAACCCGACTGCGGCCGACCGCGACGCTGCGGCTGCCACTTGGGAACGACGGTTCGCGATCGCGATCGCCGAGGTGCCGGAGGTCGCGGGACAGCGGGATGCCGCAGTCGCCGTGTATCGCCGCGCACTCGAGGTGCCCTGGCCGCCGCTGCAGCGGATCCACGGCGACTATCACCTCGGGCAGGTGCTCCACTCCCCCGAGCGCGGCTGGCTTCTCGTCGACTTCGAAGGCGAACCGCTCCGCCCGATGGCCGAGCGCAGGCAGCCGGACTTCGCCTTGCGCGACGTGGCGGGCATGCTCCGCTCGTTCGACTACGTGGCGGGGTCGCTGCGGCTGGACGACCCGGACCGCTCGGCCGATGCGGTACGGGCTTGGGCGCTCGACGCGCGTGCAGCTTTCGTCGAGGGATACGCAGAGACCTCCGGCAGCGGCCTGGACCCCCGGCATCCGCTGCTGGGGGCACTCGAGCTCGACAAGGCCGTCTACGAGGCGATCTACGAAGCCCGCAACCGCCCGACCTGGGTCGCCATCCCCCTGCGAGCGATCGCGCGGTTGGTCGAACGCCCGGCACCCGTCACCTGAGAGCGCGTCGCATCAGGAGCACATGCCGAGGATCACACCTCTGCGGCCGTCCCGTCGCTCACCCCTCGTCGTCGAGCTCGGCCTCGTCGTCGGTCTCGTCGTCGTCCTCGACCGCCGAGCGCGCGTACCACGTCTCCCAGTCGTCCATGAGCCCCTGCACCGCCGCATGGAACCGCGCCGATGCCGCACCGGGCGTCGTGTCGCCGAAGTAGCGCGTGACCCACTCCTCGAGGCGCGCGACCGCCTCCTGGTCGCCGAGCACCCGCTCCGTCTGGGCGACGATGTCGGGCGCGGCGGCGGCGTCCAGCCACTCGCACGCCGACAGGTAGCCGTGCATGTCGATCGCCGCCGCCGGATCCGCAGGACGGGTGATGAGGAGCGGCTTGTCGGCCGCCAGCCGGTCGTAGACCATGGCGGAGATGTCGACGATCGCCACGTCGGCGGCCGACAGCTGCCAGCCGAGCTCCGGTCCGTCGTCGAAGTAGTGGTGAGCGCCCGAGTCCGCGGCATTCGCCGCGGCGAGTGCCGCGATGATGCGCCTGTTGGCGGCGCCGTACTCGTGGTCCACCACCCCGGATCGCGGGTGCGGACGATAGATCACGCGGTGCCGCCCGGTGGCGAGCAGCGCACGGACCAGCGCTTCGCCGTGCGTGGCGATGGACCCGTAGTGCGCTGAGGGCCGGTCGCCCTCCCAGGTGGGCGCGTACAGCACGACGGTGCGCTCGTCCGGCGTGTACGGCAGCGTGCCGGAGTAGTGGTCAGCCTGGGGACGGCCGATCTCGATGGTGCGCCGATCGATGTCGTAATCCCACAGCACCCGCGAGAGCCGCTCGCGCGCGGCGTCGCCCGCGATCATCGCGTAGTCGTACGCCTTGTACTGGTTGGTGGTCATGTACATCTTGTCGGACTCGCCGTGGTTGATGAACACGTGCCACCGGCGCCCGTACCGGAACATCTGGAAGTTGCGCGTGTTCTGGTTCACGTACAGCACGACACGGATGTCCTGCTTGGCGATGAAGCGCTCCAGGTCGCGCACCGTCGGCACGAAGGCGATGGGCAGCGCAGCGTCGTCCAGCAGCGCCTCGGCACCGGTCGCCGCCCGGCTGAGCACGACGACGGGCCACGTCTTCGCGAGAGCGGCGAGAGGCTTGTACCACTGCCGCATCTGGTACATGTTGACCGCGCCGTCGGCGAAGTAGACGGCTACGCGGTAGTGGAACGGCGGATGCTGCGGCCGGGCCGCGAGCGCCCGCCGCACGTCGATGACGGCCGAGCGGTTGCGCACCGCCTTGCGGACGAGGGCGACCGCCTTCTTTCCATCTGAGACCAGACCCACGCCTCCAGCCTACCCAGCGGCACCCGTGACATGATCGACGCGTGCATGTCGAGCAACACGGGCGCAGGGACGCTCCGGTCCCTCCCCCCGACGCCGGCGTGAGTTTCGTGATGCCCGTGCTCAACGAGCGCGACTACCTCCGACACGCGGTCGAGACCGTGCTTGCGCAGGATGTCGCGGGCCCGACCGAACTGGTCCTGGCGCTCGGCCCGTCCACCGACGGCACGACCGAGCTCGCCCGCGAGCTCGCCCACCGCGACGACCGCATCGTGCTGATCGACAACCCCGCCGCCGACATCCCGATCGGCCTCAATCTCGCGATCGGCGCCGGCCGGTACCCGACGGTCGTCCGTGTCGACGCGCACTCCGAACTCGATCCCAGCTACGCTCGCAGCGCTCTCGCTACCCTTGAGAGGGTGCGCGCGGCGAACGTGGGCGGAGTGATGCGCGCGGACGGACGCACACCCTTCCAGCGTGCCGTGGCGCGCGCCTACAACTCGCCCATCGGCCTCGGCGGCGGCGCCTATCACGGCGGCACGCAGGAGGGTGAGGCCGAATCGGCGTACCTGGGTGTGATGCGGCGCGCGGTGCTCGACGAGGTGGGCCTTTTCGACGAGACCATACGCCGCGGCGAGGACTGGGAGCTCAATCTCCGCATCCGCCGCGCCGGCTTCCGCGTGTGGTTCGATCCGACGCTCGCGGTCACGTACTGGCCGCGCGAGAGCTGGACGCGCCTGGTGCGCCAGTTCTCGGCCACCGGGCGCTGGCGCGGGGAGCTCGTCCGCCGGTTCGGGCGGGGCAACTCGCTGCGCTTCTTCGCACCCCCGGCGCTCGTCCTGACGATCCTGCTCGCGCTCGTCGTCGGCGTGCTGCAGCTGACGGGCGTGCTGGAGGGATGGTGGGCGGTCGCGGCATCCGTCGTCTATCTGCCGGTGATCGCCTACGCCATCCTCATCGTCGGCGTCGCCGTCGGGCCCGGCGGCGGGCGCGGCTGGCGCGACAAGCTGTGGACCACCGCGGTGCTGCCCAGCATGCACCTGGCGTGGGGCTGGGGGTTCGTCCTCGGCGTCGTCGGCGGCGCCCACGATACGGTCGACACCTCCCGACTGGGCAGCCGCAACACGCCGCTGCCGTGAGGTCGGTCGGACCGACATGCGTCAGACGTCGATGAAGCCCTGATCGAGAATCCGCGTCACGACCCGCTCGGCGGCGTGCCCGTCGTCGCGCGCGTTGAACTTGTCGCGCCAGCGCCGGTAGCGATCGGCGTAGGCGGCATCCCCGCCGGCATCCCCGCCGGCGGCGAGCGCCGCGACCAGTTCGTCCTGCGTTCGCACCATCGGTCCCGGGGCGTGGGCGGCGAGGTCGAAGTAGAACCCGCGCAGCTCGCCGCGGTAGTGCTCGATGTCGGGAACGAGGAAGTACATCGGCTTGCCGGTCACCGAGAAGTCGAACATCACCGACGAGTAGTCGGTGACGAGGGCATCGGCGACGAGCAGCAGCAGCGCGGTGTCGGGGAAGCCCGTCACGTCGATCACACGGGGCCCCTCGGCATCCCGCCCCGGCAGCAGCGTGCGCGAGTGCCCGCGCACCAGCACGACGGCATCGGCCGCGGCGGCGAGCGTCACCGGGTCGACGAAATCCACGATCTGGTCGCGGTCGTCGCGCCACGTCGGCGCGTACAGAATCACCCGCTCACCGGGACGGATGCCGAGTGCCCGGCGCGTCGCCGCACCGTCGCCGGTGGTGAGCACGTCGTTGCGCGGATAGCCCTCGACCCAGACCGGGCGGCTGAGGAACGCGTACGCCTTGCCGAGGATGCGGGCGGCATACGGGTTCTGCGCGAGCAGGATGTTCCAACGGCGCGACTCCCGCACCACGGCGGCCATGCGCCGGGGGTCGAAGCCGGGGCGATGCAGCGCGAGGCGCTTGAGCGGTGTGCCGTGCCAGGTCTGCAGCACCACCTGACCCTTGCGGCGTGCGAAGCGCCGGCGCAGCCAGTCGTTCACCACGAGCAGCCGGGCAGCTCCCCGCGCGCGCCACCACTCGGGGCTGCCCTCGACGACCGGGATCGCGCCGTCCGGCACCGACACCGACAGGTCCACCACACTCCAGTACCGCGTGACCTCGGGCGCACGCCGGGCGAGCTCGCGATCGATCGCGAGCGGGTTGCAGCTGGCATTGCGCCCGTAGAAGCTCTCGAAGAACACCGCGTTCTCGAACCCTGATGCCGGGCGTGTGGCATACCGGCGTTCGAGGGCGTCCTGTCCCTCGCCGGAGTCGTACGCGGGGTCCATGGGCGGACCGACGCGTAGCGTCCAGCCGTCGAGCGTCGCCCGCAGCGTGCCGAGCTGAGTGACGGGCAGCGCCTCGGGCGGGTGGATGCCGCCGGTCGCAGCACCGGCGATCTGCACCTCGTACGTCCCCGACGGCAGCGGCAGTTCGGGACCGCCCCAGCGCGCCGCGCGCAACGGCAGCGTCGCCTTCCAGGTCTTGCCACGGCCCGTCACACGGGCGGCGACGCGGGCCCGGGAGCCCACGATCTCGACGGTGTCGGGCCGCTCCCCCTCGCCCGCGAGCACGAGCGCAGGAACGCCGTCCGTCGTGAAGCTCGCCTCGGTCATCCGGTTCCTTCCTCGGCACGCACATCGTCGGCCGTTCCGGCCAGAATCGCACGGTACACCCTCTCGGCATTGCGTCCGTCGTGGAACGCATGCACGCGCGCGCTCAGCGCGGCGGCGCGATCGATCCGATGCGCCCGCTCGGCGGAGTCCCCCAGGACAGCGTCGAGCTGCGTGGTCGTCTGGGCCCAGTCGACCGCCCAATCGTCGCCCGCGACGTCGGAATAGCGGCCGTAGAACCCGCGGCTCCGCGCGTACTCCTCGACGTCGGGTGCGAGGAAGATCGTGGGAAGCGGCACCAGCGACGCGTCGAATGCGAGCGACGAGTAATCCGTCACCAGCGCGTCGAGACCCGGCAGCAGCGGCGTGACGTCGCTCACCCGCTCGCTGCCGAGCGGCTGCACGCGATCGGTCGGGAACGGGGGCCGGTAGTCGCCGGCACCGAGCGGATGCGAGCGCACCAGCAGCGTCGCGTCGTGGCGGTCCAGCACCTCGACGATCCGCGTCCACTCGTCGCCGGTCGGCACGGCGGGGTCGGGCGCGCCGTCGCGCCACGTCGGCGCGTACAGCACGAATCGCGCCTCAGGCGTCGCCCGCGGAACGGCGCGGCCGATGACCGACCGAGCCTCGGTCCGGCGGTCGGCGGCCGTGCCGCGAGAGAGCACGTCGACGCGTGGTTCGCCGGTCACCGGCACCCGGGCATCCGGCAGCGCGAAGGCGGACTCCAGGCGACCTCGCACGGTGTGCGACGCGGCCGGCACCACCCGGATGCGCCGCGCCGCGCCGCGGTACATCGCGCGCAGCAGACGTCCGACCGCGCCGGCAGCCGGCGTGCGTTCGATCAGGCCGGGTACCCGCAGCGTCTCGGGAGAATCGACGCCGATGCGCTTGAGGGGGATCCCGTGCCACAGCTGCACCACGAACGCCCCCGACACGGCGTACCGGTTCACGTCGCCGAAGCCGTGCGTGACCACGATCACCCGGGCGCGGGCGGTGCGCCAGAGGCCCCGCAGCGAACGCTTCGGAAGAGCACGGATGCCGCGGGCCGCGGCATCCGTCGCCTCCTGCTTCGAGCCGACGAGCCAGACCGCAGTGCGACCGTGCGCGGCCGCGACGTCCCATAGGGCGAGGGCGCCGTCTCCGATGCCGACCGCACAGCCGAAGACCCATTCGTCCCGCGTGCGCGGCACGAGGATCGTGAAGATGCGTCCTGCGGCATACAGCGGCACCGTCGCGAGCTTTCGCGCGTTGCCCGCGCCGAAAGAGAAAGACGCCATCCCGCGAGCCTACCTGCGGGCCCGCATGGGGCACCGCTGACTCGCGAGATGGCGTCCTGTGGTGTGCAACCGGTCGTGCGGCTACTGGAGCGAGCCCAGCGTCACTTCCGCCGTCTGCGTCTTGCCGTCGCGGACGTAGGTGACCTCCGCCTGGCTGCCGGCCGCCGCACCGCGCACCTGCGCCGTGAGATCGGTCGAGTCGGTCACGGGAACGCCGTTGAAGGCGACGACGACATCGCCCGCCTGGAGGCCGGCGTTGGCCGCCGCGCCGCCGTCGGTGAGCGACTTGATGTAGGCGCCGGTGGTCGTCGAGCCCTCGACGGATGCTGCGGGCTGCACCGTGGCGCCGAGCAGGCCGTGGGTCGCCTCGCCGTTCTCGATGAGCTCATCGGTGATGCGCTCGACGATGTCGGAGGGGATCGAGAAGCCGACGCCGATCGAGCCCGAGCCGTCGGCGGACGAGCCACCCGCGCTCGCGATCGCGACGTTGATGCCGATGAGCTTGCCGTCGGAGTCGACGAGCGCGCCGCCGGAGTTGCCGGGGTTGATCGCCGCGTCGGTCTGGATGACCGCGATCGAGATGGTCTCGGTTGCGGAGGACTGCTGGTCGCCCTGACCGAAGTCGAAGCGGAACGGGCCTTCCTGTCCGTTCTCCTCCGGCTGCTGCTCGTTCTCGTCGCCACTGTCGGGCGCAGCCGACGATGCGATCTGGATGGAGCGGTTGAGGGCGCTGACGATGCCCTCGGTCACCGAGTTCGCCAGCCCCAGGGGTGCGCCGACCGCCACGGTCGTGTCGCCGACGTTGAGCTTGCTCGAGTCGGCGAACTCGATCGGGGTCAGGCCCTCGGCATCCTGCAGCTTGATGACCGCCAGGTCGTACGTCGGGTCGGTGCCGACGACCTCGGCGTCGTACACGCGGCCGTCGGAGGTGGTGACGCGGACCGTCGCGTCGCCCGTGGCACCGTCGAGGGTCACGACGTGCGTGTTGGTGACGACGTAGCCGTCCTCGGTGAGGACGACGCCCGAGCCGGTTCCCGCTCCCGACGAACTCGTCGCGGCGATGGTCACGACGCTCGGCAGCACCTTGGCGGCGATCCCGGTGGTCTCGTTGACCTCGTCGGTGTCGTTGACGGTGACCGTCGCCGGTCCGGCGACCGGAGAGGCGCTCACCGGCGCGAACCACGAGACACCCGCGTACGCGCCGCCGAGGCCTGCCGCACCGCCGACGATCGCGGCTGCAACCATCAGACCTACGATCTTGCCGGCGGCCGACGGCTTCTTGTCCTTCGTGGTGCGCGCCGCGGTCGAGGTCGGCATCGCGCCCGTGGCGCCGCCGATCGGAAGCGTGGGTTGCGTGTCCGCCGGGTTCACGCCGAAGGACGCACCCGGTGCGGGAGCGGCGGGCTGCTGCTGTCCGGCGTACGAATGGGGGTACGCGGCAGGCTGGCCCGCGTAGCCCTGGGGGCGCGCGTATGCCTGAGCACCGGCCGGGTACCCGGCGGGCGGCGTGGGAGGGGTCGGCGCGGCCGGCTGGGTCGGCGCGGCGGTCGCGGCGTCGGCAGCCGGCGTGGGCGGCACCGGCGGAGCAGCGGGAGCGGCGGACGGCGCGGGCGCGGCGGACGGCGCGGCCGCCTCCGGCTCGGCGGGCGTCTGCGCGGCGGCCTCCGCGGCCGGCTGAGTCGGGACGGCGGGGGTCTGGTCTTCCGGGCGATCGCCCTGGATGTCGCTCATGATTGCTCCTTCTGCCAAGCACTCACCACTGTGCCCACCGATGCTGTGCGTTTCTTATGTCGCGAATGGGACTCGCCTATGCAAGAGGGATGAGCCCGCCCGGTACGGTGAAGCGATGCGACAGATCTCCGGAGCCTGGCACCGCACAGCCGCAGGTGCCGGACTCGTCGGCGACGACGGGTCGATCCACCCCACCATCTTCGCTGAGATGTCGGCGCTAGCGGCGCAAACCGGTGCGATCAATCTCGGTCAGGGCTTCCCCGACGAGGATGGACCTTCATCAGTGCTCGAGGTGGCACGCGAGGCCATCGCGAACGGTGTCAACCAGTACCCGCCGGGCCGCGGCATCCCGGATCTGCTCTCCGCCATCGCGGAGCACCAGGAGCGGTTCTACGGCCTCCGGCTGGACCCCACCCGGAATGTGCTGGTGACCGCCGGTGCCACCGAGGCGCTCGCCGCGGCACTGCTGGCACTGCTCGACGACCCCGACGACGAGGTCGTCGTCTTCGAGCCGTACTACGACTCGTACGCCGCGATCGCGGCGCTGGCGGGTGCACGGCTGGTGACGGTGCCGCTGCGGTGGCCGGACTTTCAGCCCGACCTCGATGAGCTGCGCGCCGCTGTCGGCGATCGCACCCGCATCATCCTGGTGAACGACCCGCACAATCCCACCGGTGCCGTGTTCGGCGCCGACGTGCGCGACGAGATCGTGCGTCTCGCCGAGCGCCATGACGCCGTCATCGTCACGGACGAGGTGTACGAGCATCTCGTCTTCAATGAGCCCCATGTGCCCCTCGCGACGCTGCCGGGAGCGTGGGAGCGCACGCTGACGATCTCGTCCGGCGGCAAGACCTTCTCGACCACCGGCTGGAAGATCGGCTGGATCTCAGGCCCCGCGCCGCTCGTGGACGCGGTGCTCGCCGTCAAGCAGTTCCTCACCTACGTGAACGGCAGCCCGTTCCAGCCCGCGATCGCGACCGGACTCCGCCTCGGCGATGACTTCTTCCGCGGCATCGCCGAGACCCTGCGAACCAAGCGCGACCTCCTCGGCGCGGGTCTTCGCGCGGCGGGCTTCGACGTGACGGAACCGGCCGGTTCCTATTTCACGGTGGCCGACGCCGGCCCGCTGGGAGCAACGGATGCCGGGGCCTTCTGCCGCGCACTGCCCGCGCGCGGCGGGGTCGTCGCCATTCCGCTGACCGCCTTCGCCACTCCGGCGCGGCGCGCCGAGTACGCGACGCTGGTGCGGTTCGCGGCGTGCAAGCGCGTCGACGTGCTGGAGGAGGCGGCATCCCGTCTCGCCCGGCTCGTCTGAACTCCGGGGGTTCGTCGGACTCCGCGCTCAGCGCGGCCGGATGCCGAAGCGGCGGAGTTCCAACGAGGGGTTGACCCGCCGCACCCGCTCGATCGCCCCGACGTCGAGGTGCGCCACCGCGACATCGGTCGCGGTGCCGACGGCGGCGAGCTCGACCCCGAGCGGATCGACGATGAGGGAGTTGCCCACGCCCAAGGGCGGCGGATGATCCGCGGCGGCGACGAACACCGTGTTCTCGATCGCCCGCGCGTGCAGCAGCGTGCGCCAGTGATGCTCCTTGAGCGGCCCGCGCACCCACTCGGCCGGCACGAGGAACACGTCGGCGCCCGCGTCGACGAGGAGCCGCCCGACCTCGGGAAACCGCAGGTCGTAACAGGTCATGAGCCCGAACCGGAGTCCGGCGAGCTCGAAGGTCTGCGGTGGGGCGGACTCCCCCGGCTCGACCCAGTCCGACTCGCGCTGCCCGAACGCGTCGTACAGGTGCAGCTTGCGGTAGTGCGCGATCAGTCCGGTCCCGTCGACCGCCACCGCGGTGTTGCGGACGCGTTGCTCGTCGCTCCCCCGCTCCAGCAGACCAGCGACGATCACCGCTTCGTGCGCGTGGGCTATCTCGGTGAGGGCCTGCACGAACGGGCCGTCCAGCGGCTGCGCGTGGGCTGCGAGCGACTCGTCGAACGGGTCGACGAAGTAGCTGGAATACTCCGGGAAGACGATCACGCGGGCACCGCGAGCGGATGCCGTCGCCACGAGCTGAGCGACGGCCTCGAGATTCGCCGCGGCGTCGGCCGTCGGGGCGAACTGCGCGACCGCGATCGGCAGGGTGTCGGTCATCGTGGATCTCCGTTCGCCCGGATGCGGAGGCGCATGATGGCGGGCACCACCAGCCAGAGCACGAGGATCAGCAGCGCCAGCGGGATCAGCGCCCACCAGGCGGCCGCGCCACCCAAGACGACGTCGAACACGAACGCCACAACGCCGACGACGAGCACCGACACCGTCAGCAGCGCGGTGATCAGCGCGGCGTGGCCGTAGCGGACGACAGCCGGCTTCGCGCGCTGCTGGAAGAGCACGCGATGCAGCGCCACCGGCGCGAGAGCCACGATCGAGCTGATCGCCGAGAGGACAACGAGCCCGAGGTAGACCGCGCGCTGGGTGTCGGAGAGGTCGGCGAACGCCGGCTGGAAGGCGAGGGCGAGCAGGAAGCCCGTGAGGATCTGGGTGCCCGTCTGGAGCACGCGCAGTTCCTGCAGCACCTCGCTCCAGTTGCGGTCGGCCCGCTCGTCGGGCGTCTCGTCACGGCCATCGGCGCGGGCATCCTGAGGGAGGGCATCGCGGTCGCCGGACATGCGCCCAATCCTGTCGCGCGAGACGTGAGCACAGCAACCCGTCCACCCCGTGTTCATGAGCACTCCAAAGCCGTGTTAGGCTATTCCTTGTGCCGCGGGGTGGAGCAGCTCGGTAGCTCGCTGGGCTCATAACCCAGAGGTCGCAGGTTCAAATCCTGTCCCCGCAACAGAAGATGAAGAAGAGGGCGTCCCGCCAGGGATGCCCTCTTCTTCGTTATCCGGGGTCCCGCGCCAGCGACCGGGTGTCAGTCCGGCGGGTCCATCGCACCGCTGAGGTCGTCGAGGAAACGCTCGATGACCAGGAGTTCGGATTCGTCGTAGCGCATGGCGATCGTGCGCATAGCTCGCAGGCGCTCGCCGAAGACGCGGAAGAACGCCTGCCGGGCCGCCTCCGTCAGCACGACGACGCGACCGCGGCGATCGGTCGGGTGCGGACGGCGCTCGACGTGTCCGGAATCGACCAGCCGATCCAGGAGCTTCGTGGTCGACGCGGTGGAGATCCGCAGGTGTCGTGCGATGTCGCGCGGGCTCACCGACTGCTCCTGCCGCTCCCGGATGACCAGCAGCCGCAACGCCGCCACATCGGTGGCGTTCATGTCCATGTCGTCCTTCATGCCACTGTGCATGCGCTCCATGGCGTCGCTGACGGCGCGGATCGACGTGAGCACACGCATCACCGCGTGCTCATGATTCGTCTGCGGTTGCCAGCGCTCGGACTTCATGGACGTTCCCTCCGACCCGTTGTAGCATCGCATAGGAGGAATTGCTAGTTTGGCTAGCAATTACGAGAGGAGTGATCGGATGCCCGACACCGACCACGTGGTGCTGCTGGACGACGACGGCAACCCCATCGGCACGGCGCCGAAGTCCAGCGTGCACGGTCCTGACACCGCCCTGCATCTGGCGTTCTCCTGCCACGTCCTCAACAGCGAAGGACAGGTGCTCCTCACCCGCAGGGCGCTGAGCAAGCGCACCTGGCCGGGCGTCTGGACCAACTCCTTCTGCGGCCACCCGCGCCCCGCGGAACCGGTGCTCTCCGCCGTGCGCCGGCACGCCGACTTCGAGCTGGGCCTCACGCTGAGCGACATCCGCGTCGCACTCCCCCTGTTCCGCTACCGCGCCACCGATGCGAACGGCATCGTCGAGCACGAGGTATGCCCCGTGTACATCGCGTACACCGACGACGAGCCGGTGCTGAACCCGCTCGAGGTGGTCGACTCACGCTGGGTCGAGCCCGAAGCGATCGCGACCTCGCTCGAGGCGACGCCGTGGGCGTTCAGCCCGTGGCTGGTGCTGCAGGCCGAGCAGCTTCACCTGTTCGACACACCCGCCCGTCAGCGCCGCGCATCATGATCCCGGGAGCGACCGATCCGCGTCTGCAGATCGCGATCGACGGGGCGCTGGCGCGGATCCGGGACCGCGCCGCGGAGCTGGGTCCCGCGTTCGGAGCCCTGGCCGATGCGATCACGCGGGCCGCGCACGGCGGCAAGCGGCTGCGCCCCGCACTGGTCACGGCATCCTTCGACGCATTCCGCACCGACGATGCGAACGCCTCTGCCGCCCTGTCGGTCGCGGCCGCGTTCGAACTGCTGCACACTGCATTCGTCGTGCACGACGACGTGATCGACCACGACACGATGCGCCGCGGCGTGCCGAACATCGGCGGCGAGTTCCGGCTGCGCGCGCAGGACGGCGGCGCCGACGCCGACGGCGCTGCACTGCTGGGCGACGCCGCCGCCATCCTCGCGGGCGACATCCTGCTCCACGAGGCGTTCCGGCTCGTGGCCATGGCACACACCGACGATGCGACCCGCGACCGCCTTCTCACACTCCTCGACGACGCCATCGTGGTCTCCGCGGCCGGCGAGCTCGCCGATGTCGAGAACAGCGTCGCGATGCGGCATCCCTCGCGTGGGGCGACCCTCGATACCGCCTTCAACAAGACCGCGGTGTACTCGTTCCGCGCTCCCCTGCAGGCAGGGGCGGTTCTCGGAGGTGCGGACGCCGAAGCGCTGCGCGTGCTCGGAGAGGCCGCAGGAGGCCTCGGACTCGCCTTCCAGCTCGTCGACGACCTCATCGGAGCGTTCGGCACGACGCAGCAGACGGGAAGGGACACCGGCCCCGACCTCCGAGAGAACAAGCGGACGCCGCTGGTCGCGCTCGCTCGCGAATCCGCCTCCGCCGGCCGCGTCGACGAAGCGCTGGCGCTGGCCCGCACCGGTCCTGTGGCGGTCCGCGAGGCGCAGTCCGTGCTCGAATCGAGCGGTGCGCGCGAGCGTATGGTCGCACTCGTGACCGAGACTCTCGCGTCCGTGCGCGCGGCGTCCGACGATCCAGCCCTGCCGGATCGCGCAGGCGTCCTGCTGCGCGCCCTCGCCGACGGCATAGAAGCGAGGATTCCGTGAGCGACGCACACCGGCGCACCTCGACCGGACTCGCGCTGTACGACCGGGCGGCCGCGGATGCCGCCGCCACGGTGATCGCGCGCTACTCGACCTCGTTCGGGCTGGCGTGCCGCCTGCTCGGGCCGCGTCCACGTCCCCACGTCCGCAACATCTACGCGCTCGCGCGCATCGCCGACGAGATCGTCGATGGGCCGGCTGCCGAGGCCGGGCTCACCCCAGAGGCCATGAACGAGGTGCTGGATCAGCTCGAGCAGGAGGTCCTCGATGCCACGAACCGCGGGTTCAGCGCGAACCTCGTCGTGCACGCGTTCGCCGGCACGGCCCGCGAGTGCGGGATCGGTCCCGAGCTCGTCGCTCCGTTCTTCGCCTCGATGCGGACCGACCTCCACACGCACCGACACGATGCCGCGTCGCACGACACCTACGTCTACGGCTCTGCCGAGGTCATCGGCCTCATGTGCCTGCAGGTGTTCGTGAACGCCGGGGCGCCGCATCCGATCACTCCCTCTCCCGAGCTGACCGACGGAGCGCGACGTCTCGGCGCGGCGTTCCAGGACGTCAACTTCCTGCGGGATCGGAATCACGACGATGCAGTGCTCGGGCGGGACTACCTCGGACTGGGGGGGAACGAGGTCGGGCGCTCGGCGATCCTCGATCGCATAGACGCCGACCTCGCCGCGGCCGCCCGCACCATCCCGGCCCTTCCGGCCGACTGCCGTCGCGCCGTGACTGCGGCGCACGACCTGTTCGCCGAGCTCGCCGTCCGCCTGCGCGCCTGCGCCGACGAAGACGCCAGAGTGCGTGTGCCCGACGCCGTCAAAGCGCGTCTCGCGGCACGGGCCCTGCTGGGATTCGCACCACGGGAGGCCCGCGCATGACCGCGACCGAAGGATCCCGGTGCGCCGTCGTCATCGGCGGCGGCATCGCCGGGCTGGCCGCGGCGGCGCTGCTGGCCACCGAGGGCTGGGACGTCACGCTGTTCGAGGCACGCGACGAGCTGGGCGGCCGAGCGGGATCGTGGGAGCACGACAGCTTCCGCTTCGACACCGGCCCCAGCTGGTATCTCATGCCCGAGGTGTTCGACCACTACTTCCGTCTCCTCGGCACGACCGCCGAGCGCGAGCTCGACCTGGTTCCGCTGGATCCGGCGTACCGCGTGTACTCCGATCCGTCCACCGGTCTCGAGCCGCTCGACATCCGGTCCGGACGCGCCGAGGCGACCGCCCTGTTCGAGAGCGTCGAGCGGGGCGCGGGCGCAAAGCTGGACGCGTACCTCGACTCCGCCGCCGACGCGTACGAGCTCGCCGTCAATCGCTTCCTCTACGACACGTACGAGACGACGGCCGGGCTGCGAGACCCCGCCCTACTACGACGGATGCCGCGCCTCGCGCCGCTTCTCACGCGCAGCCTCGCCCGCCACGTCGAGAGCCGCTTCCAGGATCCGCGGCTGCGCCAGATCCTCGAGTATCCGGCGGTGTTCCTGGGCGGCTCGCCGTACGGCGTGCCGAGCCTGTACCACCTGATGAGCCACCTCGACCTCGACGACCGCGTGCTGTATCCGCGTGGCGGATTCACCGAGCTCATCGGCGCGATCGCACGTCTTGCGGAGGCATCCGGAGTCGTCATCGAGACGGGAGCGCGCGTCACGTCGATCACGACGGATGCCGGCGCGGCGACCGGCGTCGAGCTCGCCGACGGACGCCGCGTGAGCGCCGATCTCGTCGTGTCGGGCGCGGACCTGCACCACACCGAGACGCAGCTCGTCCCGCGCGCCGAGCAGAGCTACCCCGAGGACTGGTGGCGTTCGCGCACGCCGAGCCCGGGCGCGCTGCTGGTGATGCTCGGTGTCGAGGGGGCGCTGCCCCAGCTCGCCCATCACACGCTGCTGTTCGCGCGCGACTGGCGCGCCGGCTTCGACGACATCTTCGGCTCGCGTCCCCGCATCCCCGATCCCGCCTCGCTCTACGTCTGCCGTCCCAGCGCCACGGACCCCACCGTGGCGCCTCCGGAGCACGAGAATCTGTTCGTGCTCGTCCCCGTGCCCGCGGACCCCAGCCTCGGGCACGGGGGCCTCGGCGGTCAAGGAGACCCGCAGATCGAGGCCGCCGCCGACCGCGTCATCGCGCAGATCGCCGACTGGTGCGGCATCCCGGATCTGGCGAGCCGCATCGTCGTGCGCCGTACAGTCGCCCCGGGCGATTTCGCGGACGATCTCGGCGCCTGGCGCGGCAACGCGCTCGGCCTCGCGCACACCCTCGGGCAGAGCGCGGTCTTCCGGCCGCGCAATGCATCGCGGCGCGTCGACGGCCTCTCGTACGTCGGCGCGTCCACGCTGCCGGGGATCGGCCTGCCGATGTGCCTCATCTCCGCCGAACTCGTCGTCAAGCGGCTCCGCGGCGACCGGTCGCCCGGTCCTCTTGCCGAACCTGCGAGAGTGTAGGCATGCCGGGTGTGTACCTCACCGCGATCCTCGCCTCCGCCGTCGGCGTGCTGCTGATCGATCGGCGGTGGCGGCTCGCCGCGTGGGCTGCGCCCGGTCGGACGCTCGCCGCGGTGGGCATCGGCATGGTGTTCTTCCTCGCGTGGGACGCGGTCGGCATCGCCACGGGCGTGTTCGTCAAGGGAGACAGCCCGCTGCTGCTGGGGATCGACCTCGCGCCGCACCTCCCCCTCGAGGAGCCGGTCTTCCTGGCCTTCCTGAGCTACCTTGCGCTGGTCGCCTGGGCGGGGGTGCAGCGCGTGCTCGACCGTCGATGGACGGATGCCGCGACCTCGTCGGAGGCGTCCCGATGACGTACCCGCTCATCGTCGTCCCGTTCGTGGTGATCACCGTCGTCCTCGTGCTGCTCACCGCGCGACGCCCGCGCTTCTCCCAGCGGATGACGGCCTCCGCCCTTGCCGCCGGCATCCTGGTGATCCTCACCGCCGTGTTCGACAACCTGATGATCGCCGCCGGCCTCTTCACCTATCCGGAGTCGCTCATCTCCGGAGTGCGGATCGGCCTGGCCCCGATCGAGGACTTCGCGTACCCGCTGTGTGCGGCGTTCCTCGTTCCCGCGGTGTTCACGCTGCTCCGCGCTCGCCCTCGGCGAGCAGAGGTGCGCTCATGACCGCCGCGCCGCCGCTGGGCGCCGGCGCAATCGTGCGACAGCTGTTCATCTCCTCGCGGCCGGTGAGCTGGATCAACACCGCATACCCCTTCGCCGCCGCGTATCTGCTGACCACACGCCAGGTCGACGCGACCCTCGTCATCGGCACCCTGTTCTTCCTCGTGCCCTACAACCTCGCGATGTACGGCATCAACGACGTGTTCGACTACGAGTCCGACCTGCGCAACCCCCGCAAGGGCGGCGCGCACGGCGCGGTGCTCGACCGGCGCCTGCACCGGGCGACGCTGTGGACCGCGGGGCTGCTGTGCCTGCCGTTTGTGGCCTACCTCGTCGTCGTCGGCTCCCCCGCGTCGTGGCTCGTGCTCGCGGCGAGCCTGTTCTTCGTGGTCTTCTACAGCGCGCCGCCGCTGCGCCTCAAGGAGCGGCCGTTCGCAGACTCGGTGACCAGCAGCATCCACTTCTTCTCCCCTGCCGTCTACGCGCTGGTGCTCGCCGAGGCGACGTGGACGCTGCCGCTCGTCGCGCTCATCGTCGCGTTCGCGCTGTGGGGTGTCGCGTCCCACGCGTTCGGAGCGGTGCAGGATGTCGTGGCCGACCGGGAAGCCGGCATCGCGTCGATCGCGACGGCGCAAGGAGCGCGATGGACCGTCCGCTTCGCGCTCGGCTGCTACGCCGCGGCGGGCGTCGCCATGCTCGCGACGAGCTGGCCAGGCCCGCTGGCCGCGGTCCTGGTCGTGCCCTATCTCGTGACGGTCTGGCCCTACCGCTCGGTCCTCGATGCCGACGCGGCGACAGCCACGAGGGGATGGCGGCGCTTCCTGTGGCTCAACCAGCTGTCGGGGTTCGTGGTGACGCTGCTGCTCATCTGGTACGCGATCCTCACCGCGTAGGACGTCGACGGCGAAGGGCCGCCCATCTCTTCCGATGGACGGCCCTTCGCTGTTTCCGGTCTACTGCTCGCCGAGCTCGATGAGCCGCTCGATGGCGGTGGTGAGCCGGGCATCGGCCTCGCCGTACGCGGCCCAGTCCCCCTGCTCGAGCGCGGTCTGCCGGTCGACCAGCGCCTGCTGCGCCTCCTGGAGCGCGGCCTGGTACTCGTCGGTGGGCTCGGCCGGCTCGGTCGGCTCGGTCGGCTCCGCCGACTCGGTCGGCCCGGGCGTCGGCTGCGGCGCCGCGGTCGTGCCCGGCGTGGGCTCGACGTCGGTGTCACCGGCATCGGCACCCGAGTCGCCGCCGAACAGCGTGTCGAGCGCTTCGGTCAGCGTGTCCTCGAAGGCGATGTCCGTGCCGAACGACACCAGCACCTTCTGCAGTTTGGGCAGCTTCGTCGCACCCGAGGACTGTACGAACACGGGCTGCACGTAGAGCAGGCCGCCGCCGACGGGAAGCGTCAGCAGGTTGCCCTTCAGCACGTCCGAGTCGCCCTGCTTCAGGATGTTGACGAACGACGACACCTCGGGTTGCGAGTCGAAGTCGTTCTGCACCTGACCGGGCCCCGAGACCGGGGTATCGGCGTCGATCACCAGCATGCGGAGCTTGCCGTAGTCCTCGTTCTTCACACCGGCTTCGGCCCCGGCGTTCGAGTTGACGGCGAGGTAGCCCATCAGCACGTTGCGCGCGTTGCCGCCCGTCGAGGACGGGATGAACGACGTGAACATCGAGTAGGTCGGCGCCTCTTCACCGGGCATCTGCATCGTGAGGTAGTAGGGAGGCTGCAATGCGCTGTCGTCCTGCGGGTCGTTCGGCGTCTGCCAGCGGTTGTCGCTCTGGTAGAACGACCGTGCGTCGTCGACGTGGTACACGCCCAGGATCGTGCGCTGCACCTTGAAGAGGTCCGTCGGGTACCGCACGTGGCTCATCAGGTCCGCCGACATCTCGCTGATCGGCTCGATCGTCGAGGGGTACACCTTCTGCCACGCCTGCAGGAGCGGGTCCTCCTCATCCCATGCGTACAGCGTCACCGAGCCGTCATACGCGTCGACGGTCGCCTTCACCGAGTTGCGGATGTAGTTGATGTCGTCGAGCGCGAAGCGCGGCGCGGGGTTGCTGGAGTCCGAGATCGCCGAGGTGAGGCTGACCGTCGACGAGTAGGGGTAGTTCGCGCTGAGGGTGTAGCCGTCGATGATCCACACGATCCGGCCGTCGACGACGCTCGGGTACGCGTCGTTGTCGAGCGTCAGGTACGGGGCGACCTTCTGCACGCGCTCGCGCGGGTTGCGGTCGTAGAGGATCTGCGATTCGGAGTTGACGTAGTCCGAGAAGAGGATCTGCTCGGCCTGGAACTTGAGTGCGTACACCAGGCGGTTGAAGACGTTGCCGAGGCTCGGACCGCCGTCACCTTCGAAGGTGGTCTTCTGCTCGCCCGAGGCGGCGTCGCCGCCCTCGGGATAGTCCAGCTCCGCCGGCGGGGTGTCTGCGGGCGCGCCGACGATCGAGTACGGCGGCGAGGACTCGCCGAAGTAGACGCGCGGCTGGAAGTCGTCCTGGTCCGTGAGGAAGCCGCTGGCAGGGATGCCGCGTTCCAAGAAGACCGGATCGCCGTCGCCGGTGCGGTCGTTGCCCTTCGCCACCACGATCCCGTAGCCGTGCGTGTAGACGACGGCGGAGTTCTGCCAGTCCGCCGCGTTGCCGAGCTGGGCGAGGTTGAGCTCGCGGACCGACACCACGGTGTCCTGTGAGACGCCGTCCCGCTCGTAGCGGTCGACGTCGAGCGGGTCGGCGAACTGGTAGTACGACCGGTACTGCTCGAGCTGGCGCACGTTGGGCGAGATGATCGCCGGGTCCATGATGCGCACCTGCGCGGTCGTGGCGGCGTCGTCGCGCAGCTGGCCGGGCTCGGCATCCGTCACCGCGGCGAAGTCCTCCTGTGCGAGGCCGGAGACGCCGTATGCCTGGTGCGTCATATCGACGTTGCGCTGGTAGAACTCCTCTTCGAGCGAGAAGCGGTTCGGCTGCACCTGGAAGGTGTTGACGACCCACGGATAGCCGACGCCGACGACGATCGCCGACACCACCAGCAGCGCGGTGGCGATGAGCGGGTAGCGCCAGCGGCCGATGATGGCGGTGACGAAGAACAGGATCGCGACGATGACCGCCACGATGGCCAGGATCGTCTGGCCGGGGATGATCGCGTTGACTCCGGTGTAGCCGGGGCCGGTGATGCGGTCGTCCGCGCCGGACTCGACGAGCGTCTTGTAGCGGTCGAGCCAGAGGCTCGCCGCCTGCACCAGCAGGTAGAGGCCGGCGATCACCGCGAGCTGGATGCGCGCGGACTTCGAGATGCGCAGCTCGCGCTGGCCGACGCGCACCGAGCCGTACAGGTACGACACGAGCGCGGTCACGAGCAGGCAGATCAGCAGCACCGCCGACGCGAATCCGATCAGGGAGCTCCAGAACGGCATCGCGAACATGTAGAAGCCGGTGTCGAGGTGGAACTCGGGGTCGGTGGTGTCGGTGGCGACGCCGTTGAACCACAGCCACGTCGTCTCCCACTGCGCCGAGGCGGCGAAGCCGGCGAAGAAGCCGAAGAAGACCGGGATGCCCCACATCGCCAGCCGTCGGAGCGGCTCGACGACCTCCTGGTAGCGGTCGAGCTGAGAGCTCAGCCGCGCGTACACCGGCCGCAGGCGGTAGGCGAGCTGGATCGACAGCCACACGGGCACGGCCATGCCGAGGAAGCCGACCACGAACATGACCACACGGGCGATCCACTGGGTCAGCAGCACCTCGGTGAACCCGAGCTGGTCGAACCAGAGCCAGTCGGCGTACAGGCTCGCGAAGACGAAGAACGCCACCACGAGGGCGGCGATGATCGCGAGCGTGATGGCGATGACGCGTCGAGTGCGGGAGGGTGTGGCCGGGGGCGGCGACGAGGTCGTGGTCACCGTCCCATCCTAGGCGGCGGATTCAGGGCGGCCGCCTTGTCCTCCCTGGGCGAACTCTCGGAATCGCGCAACGTTTGGGGCACGATCCCCGCGTCACCCCGCCGTGCAGGTGGGCAGCGCGTCGAGGTCGCCGCCCTCGCGCACCCCGTCCAGCACGGCGAGCGCGTCGTCGAGGTCCTCGACCGAGAAGACCCGCAGATCGCCGGGGATGTGGCCGACCACTTCGTCGCAGTTCGCCTCGGGCGCGAGGAACCATTCGGCTCCGGCATCCACCGCTCCCCACATCTTCTGACGGATGCCGCCGATCGGGCCGACCTCGCCGTCCGCGGTGATGGTGCCCGTGCCCGCGACCTGCTCGCCGCCGTTGAGCTCGTCCGGACTGAGCGTGTCGATGATCCCGAGTGCGAACATCATCCCCGCGCTCGGACCGCCCACATTGTTGAGCTGGATCGTGACGTCGATCGGGAACTCGTAGTCGGTGGTGAGGTTGACGCCGATGAGCCAGACCGTCTCGCCCTCTTCGTCGGTGCCCTCCTTCGGCGTCACCTCGACCGTCTGCTGCTCGCCGTCGCGCTCGATCAGCAGCTCGACCGGGTCGCCCTCGCCCTCGTTGATGACGGCGCGCAGTGCCGACACATCCGCAACCGCCTCGCCGTTCGCCTCGAGGATGAGGTCGCCCTCCTGCAGCACACCCTCGGCGGCGGCGCCGTCGAGGAGCGAGTGAACCGCGAGCGTCGCACCCACGTCATAGCCGAGCTCGGTGAGCGCGGCGGCGGTGGCCTCGTGCTGCGAGTCCACCATCATCGTGGCGCTGTCTTCATTGCGCTGCTCGGTGGTCTGCCCGGGGGGGAAGATCGCGTCGATCGGGAGCACCGCCTTGCTCGGATCGAACCAGGCCATCGCGAGCTCGAACCACGAGGGCGTGCGCTCGCGGTTGCCCTGCACCTGCACGGTGAGGAGGTCCAGCGAACCCTCGGTCGGGTAGGTCTCCGCACCGTCGACGGAGATGAGCGGCACCTCCTCGCCGTCCGCGTTCTCGGCGCTGCCGAGGGTGTTGTACACCGGGCCCGGACGCTGGATGACGTACGACGTCGGCAGGAACGTGATGATCAACAGCACCACCATCGCAACGGCGAGCGCCCACACGCCGGCGAGCGTGCGCCGCTGCATCCGCGGTCGGGGGGCGGGCTCGATCGTCGTGTTCTCGTCGAACAGGGCCACGCGGGACCTCTCTTCCGTGCCTTCTCGATGGGTGCCGGGTCGTTCGCGACCGGCGTAAGGCGTTCGGGGTCCCTGCCGGGGAGTGCGTCGGATGCTGCGACTAGCGTAGAGCGCAACGTCATCGACCGGCTGAAAGGCGGCTGAAGTGGCAGACGACGACACTCCTGGCGACGGGCCCAGCCCCGAGGACGACTTCCAGGAGCTCATCCGCCGGCTGTTCGGGGGTTCCGCGGGCGACTTCGACCCCGAACAGCTCTCGCGGCTGTCGGGCATGAACATCGACCCGGCCATGATGCAGGCGGTCATGCGGCAGCTCCAGGGCGCGTTCGAGAACGCCGACGAGAGCGGCATCTCGTGGGAGATGGCGCAGCGACAGGCGCTCCACATCGCCAACCAGGAGGGGCTCGGCGTCACGGCCGGCCAGCGCACCGATCTGGATCAGGCGTTCGCGCTGGCGACGCTATGGCTGAGCGAGGCGACCACGATCTCGGAGCTGCCCTCTCCCCCGGTGACCCTCACGCGCGGTGCCTGGGTCGAGGCCACCCTCCCCGTGTGGGAGGAGCTCGCCGCGCCCGTCGCGACCAGCATCGCCGACGCATTGACGACGGCGCTGAGCGAGCAGGCCCCCGAGGACATGCAGGGTCTCGTGCAGGGAGCCGGGCGTCTCATGCGCACGGTCGGCGGCTCGCTGTTCGCGTCGCAGCTCGGCCAGGTCGTCGGCAACCTCTCCAAAGAGGTCGTGAGCGGCGGCGACGTCGGCATCCCGCTGATGCCCGACGGCGAAGCTGCGATCCTCCCCCAGAACTTCGCCGACTTCGGACGCGACCTCGAGGTCCCCGACGATCAGCTCGCCCTCTACGCGGCCACTCGCGAGCTCGCGCACGCCCGGCTGTTCCGCCACGCGCGATGGCTGCGCCTGCACGTCATCTCGCAGGTCACGGACTTCGCGCGCGGCGTGCACGTCGACACCGATGCGCTTGAAGACCTCGCCACGCGCTTCGATCCGTCCGAGCCCGAAGAGCTGCGCCGGGCGATCGAGAGCGGCGCGCTGCTTCCGGCGCGCTCCGAGGCGCAGGATGCCGCGCTCGCGAGACTCGAGAACCTGCTCGCGACGGTGGAGGGCTGGGTCGAAGTCGTCACGGAGGACGCGACCTCGCGCCTTCCCTCGGCGCAGCGGATCGCCGAGGCGGTGCGTCGCCGTCGGGCGGTCGGCGGCCCGGCGGAGCGCGCGCTGGGCTCGCTGGTGGGTCTCGAGATCCGCCCCCGCCGCATGCGCGAAGCCGCCGCGATGTGGCGTGCCGTGACGGACGCCGTGGGCCCGGCCGCACGCGATTCACTGTGGGACTACCCCGACCTCATGCCCGCCGCCTCCGACATCGACGACCCTGCGGGACTCGTGGCCCGACTCGAGGCCCGGGCACGCGGCGAAGAGCCGGTGCGCGACGAGATGGACGACGCGCTCGCCCGGCTGCTCGCGGGTGAGGATTCGCCCACGCCGAAGGACGAGAGCGGGGCAGGGGACCAGACGCCGGAGGAGGACGACGGGAGCGGCGCTCCCGGCGATCATCGACCGGTCTGACGCGGCCGGCCGAAGCGCCCCTCCTCCCCAGATCGGGATTCCATCCGATCGGCCCTCTTGCCTGTGGATACCGCCGGAAGGCGAGCTCTCGTACGACAGGATCGGGCGCATGCTGCGACTCGACCCTTCGTATCCTCCGGTGTGGCGGACTGACACCGCGCTCCAGTTCGGCTCGGAGCCGGTCGCCATCCTCGAGGATCCGCAGCCGTGGCAGCAGCGCGTCCTCCGCGAGCTCGAGCGTGGCATCCCTGACGGCGCGTTCGTTCCCTTCGCGCAGGCCCTCGGCGCTCCTGACGACGCCGCGGCCAACCGGTTCCTCGCGCGCATCCGCCGTGCGCTGACGACGGATGCCGCGACGACCCGCCGCGTCGTGCTGCACTGCGCGTCCGACGTGCCCGAGAATCATCGCGATGCGGTCGGCACGGGGCTTTCCGCGGCGGGCTTCGACGTCGACGCCGCGCACCGCTTCGATCCCGTCGGCAGTGCGGACCAGGATGCCGCTGCCGTGGTGTTCGTCGTGCACCGACTGGCCGCGCCCAGCGCCGTCGCCGGGCTCATGGGGGCGGACATCCCGCACGTGCCGGTGACGCTGACCGGCTCGGGAGCCGAGATCGGACCGTTCGTGGTGCCGGGACGCACCGCGTGCCTCGCCTGCATCGCCGCACAGCGTCGCGACGAGGACCCCTCGTGGCCGACCGTTGCGGCTCAGCTGCTCGGGCGGCCGGTCGACAGCGAGCCTGCGGTGCTGTGGGAGGCCGGCATCGTCGCCGGACGACTCATCGCGGAGCGCGTACGGAACCCCTCGGCGACCCGGACGCGGTCGGTGGCTCTGCGCGCCGGCTCCCTGCACCGGAACGTGCGATCGCACCGCCCGCACGCAGAGTGCCGCTGCCGATCTCTCGGAGGAACCGTGACGGCTGCCGCTCCCGTACGCCTCGAGACCACGTCAGCGACAGCGTTCGCCCGGCCCGCGTGATGCCGACGTACGCCAGGCGCCGTTCCTCGTCCACCTGCTCGAACGTGGTCGCGTACGAGATCGGCAGAAGGCCCTCGGCCACGCCGATGAGGTGCACGTGGTCCCACTCCAGCCCCTTGGCCGCGTGCAGCGTCGCCAGGGTCACCGTGCGCATCGCCGGCTCGTCGTGCACCTTCGCCCTCGCCGTGAGCTCGTCGGTGAACGCACGCAGCGTGGTGCCGGCCGGCGCCTCGTGGGCGAGTCGCAGGATTGCGGCGCGGGCCTCCCACGCGTCGCGCAGGGCTCCGCCGGCTTCGGGGGGCTCGTCCGTGAGGCCCCGTGAGCGCAGGATGTCGCGCACCGTATCGACGAATCCGCTTTCGATCGGAGCGACGGATGCCGCCCGCAGCTCCATGACTGCCTGGCGCACCTCGGGCATATCGAAGAAGCGTCGACCGCCGAGCACCGTCGTCGCGATGCCCGCGTCGGCGAGCGCAGCGACCAGTTCGGCGGACTGGGCGTGCGCCCGATAGAGCACCGCAATGTGGCGAGGGTCGGCGCCGGCGGCGATCTGCGCGCCGATCCGCACCGCGACGGCGCGCGCCTCGGCGCGGTCATCCTCGAACGCCGTCACCGTGGGCAAGGATGCTGCGGGGATGGACGCTGCGGGGACGGACGGTGCCGGAGTCGCCGTTGCGGGGATCGGCCCGTCGCCGGTCGTCTCGGTGGCCCGTGACGCGGCGGCCGTGAGGTGCAGCGCGCCCGGGCGCCCGCGCATCAGCTCGTTCGCGACCGCCAGGACCGGGGCATCCGATCGATAGTTCGTCTCGAGCCTGACGACGCGCGCTCCTTCGAAGCGCGTCGGGAAGTCGAGGAGGAAGGATGCGTCGGCGCCCGCGAACGAATAGATCGTCTGGCTGGCATCGCCCACGACGCAGATATCGCGCCGGTCACCCAGCCAGAGCTCGAGCAGGCGGTTCTGCAAGGGCGAGACGTCCTGGAACTCGTCCACGGTGAAATGCCGGTACTGCTCGCGCACCGCCTTGGCCACCTGCGGCTCGGCCTCGAGCATGCCGGCGCAGGCGAGCAGCACGTCCTCGAAGTCGAGCTGGCGCCGCTCATCCTTGAGCTTCTCGTAGGCGTGCTGCAGTGCGACCACCCGGTCGACGCCGAGTCGCCCGACGCCGTTGGGCCGAGCCGCCACGTAGCCGTCGACGCTCAGCATCGACACCTTCCGCCACTCGATCTCGGACGCCACATCGCGCAGCGTCGCCGTATCGGGCGAGAGCCCGATGGAGTCGGCTGCGTGAGCGAGCAGCCGCACCTTGTTGTCGATGATGCCCGGCGCACTGTCGCCGGCGAGCGTCGGCCAGAAGAAGTTGAGTTGCGCCAGCGCGGCGGCGTGGAAGGTGCGCGCCGCAACGCCGGCGACCCCCATCGCCCGCAACCGGCCGCGCATCTCGCCGGCTGCCTTGGTCGTGAAGGTGACGGCCATCACACGCCCCGGCGAATACGCACCCGTGTCGACACCGTGTGCGATGCGGTGTGTGATGACGCGGGTCTTGCCGGTGCCGGCACCGGCCAGCACCACGACCGGGCCGCGCAGCGCCGTCGCCGCTTCCCGCTGGTTCTCGTCGAGCCCATCGAGGACGTCGGAGCTCATGCCTGCTCCGCGTGCCAGTCGGCGATGAGGCGATGCGCGATGGAAGCAGGACCGGGCAGGGTGACCTCGCCTCGGCCGGCCAGCGCCCGGCCGATCTCGTCCCGCGTGAACCAGCGGACCGCCGCGATCTCGTCGCCGTCGGCCTCCGCCGCCGCGTCGTCGAGCGCCGTGGCGAGAAAGCCGACCATGAGCGAACGGGGATAGGGCCATGCCTGAGAGCCGCGGTAGGAGACGACGCCGACAGTCACACCCGACTCCTCGGTGACCTCCCGGCGCACGGCCGCCTCGAGCGACTCCCCGGCCTCGACGAATCCCGCGAAGCACGAGAAGCGGTCGGCGCCCCACAGCGCGTTGGACCCCAGCAGCAGGAGGTCGGGGTCCTGGGCGCTGGTGATGGCCACGATCACCGCGGGATCCGTGCGGGGGAAGTGCTGCCGTCCGCAGTGCGGGCAGCGGCGCGACCACCCACTCTCGCCGAGGATCGTGAGCGTGCCGCATGCGGGGCAGAACCGGGCGTCCAGCAGCCATCGCCCGAGGCTCAGCGCCGCGACGAAGGCGCCGGCATCCACCGCCGACAGTGCCGCCCCGGCCGAGCGCAGACCCGCCCAGCCCGCCGGCGCCGAGAACAGCTCGTCGTCCGAGGACGGGAACACCGCGGCGAGCAGCGCGCCGCCGTCATCGTGTCGCCCGAGGAAGGCCCATTCGGCACCCGCGGGCACGTCGGCGGGAGCCCGCCACAGCAGCGAGTCCGGTGCGGCCAGCGGGGCGGAGTCGCCCGCGATCACCAGCACCCGGGTCGCGGCATCCGCTTTCAGCGCATCGACGAGACCCGGAGCGAGGCGCTCCCCGGCGGCGCGGTCCAAGCCTGGACGTGCCAGCGGCGGAGGGCTCATGCTGTCGGGCGCCGTCATCGAACATGCTCCGCTTCGTCGTTCAGGGCCGGGCGTGGCGCGGGGACGGACGAGCGCGACCGACCTACCCTGGGCACATGGCACGCTCACCCCTCACTCTAGCCGCGTCGGTCACGTCGGCTCTGCCTCGGGTCGGGGTCGTCGGCGTCGGGGCCCTCACCGAGGGGTCGACCGGCCGTTACGACGCCGCGGTCGCCGACCTCGATGACGGGCGGCGCGTCGTCGTGCGTGTTCCCGCCGATGCCTCCGCCGCTCCGGAGCTCGCCGCCGAAGCACGCGCCCTCCGCGCACTCACCCCGGGCGTTCGCGGTCTCCTCCCCTTCCGCGCGCCGGAGCTGCTCGGCGAGGCCGGCCTCGGCGACTCGCGTGTCGTCGTCGTCGATTTCCTTCCCGGCTACCGGGTCGACGCCGCGCACCTGCCGGCGGGGCGCGGCGCAGCGACCTCGCTGGGCGCGGCGCTCGCCGCCCTGCACGCCCTCCCCCACTCGATCGTCAAGGGGGAAGGGCTTCCGGCCCGGACGCCGCCGCAGGTGCGCGCCGACGTCACGCGGCTGATCGATCGCGCCGTCGCGACCCGCCGGCTCCCGGTGAGTCTCGCGCACCGCTGGCATCGCGCGGTGGATTCCGACGACCTGTGGCGCTTCGAATCGGCCGTCGTGCTCGGCGGCGCGGGGGCGGCCTCCTTCCTGTTCGAAGATCTCGACGGCGTGCCGACCGTCACCGGCCTGCTCGAATGGCATGGGCTGTCGATCGGCGACCCGGCCACGGATCTGCAATGGCTCGCGTCGGCGCCCGACGCAGCCGACGACGTCTACACCGCCTACGTGGCGGGCAGCGGCCGTGCCCCCGACGCCCGCACGCGCGAGCGCGCCCGCCTGTACGCCGAGCTCGAGTTCGCGAAGTGGCTGGTGCACGGGCACGACGCCGACCGCGACGACATCGTCGCGGACGCGGTCGAGCTGCTGGAATCCCTGGCGAACGGTGTCGCCGGTGACGACATCGTGTCGGACGCCGCCCTCGGCGTCGACGACGCCATCGCCCTGCTGGAACGCACCCCGGGTCCGGTGGCGCAGATCGTCGACACCTCGATGCACACGGACGCGTACGACCCCGAAGAGCTCGCGCAGTGGGTCGCGGATGACCAGTCCGACACGCGCGATACCGCCGATGTGGTGCCCGACGCCGCGCCGCACCCGTCGGATGACGTCTCCACCGCGCCGATCGCGCTCCCCGTCCGGTCTGCCGCGCCGTTCGGCTCGCCGACGACGACCGACGGCGAGTCCGGCAGGGATGCGGCAGCCGAAGCGGAGCGCGCGTCCGAGGCGGCACTGCGTCGCTGGCGGGCCGACTGATCTCGACGTTTCCGACTGACCCCGCCGTGCTCTGATCTCGGGCGGGTCGGGCGCGGTCAGCCGCGGAGGATGACGTCCTCGGCGACGTAATAGAGCGTGACGTCGATCTCCTCCAGCGGCACGCCGTGCTTGACGTGGTAGGCCTGGCGATAGAGCTCGAGCTGCAGCATCCGCTCGTCCTTCTCCGCAGGAGTCCGCGGCGCGACGCCGGTCTTCCAGTCGACGATCTCGATCCGCCCGCCGCGGTCCTCGCGTCGATACACGGCGTCGAGCTTGCAGATGACGATGTGCGGCAGCCCGTCGGGACCGATCGTCGTGAAGTCGATCTCGGTCTCGACCTCGATCGGCCGGCGCGACGCCCACTCCGACGCGAGGAACCGCTCACGCAGCGCCGCGAGCGCCGTGGCGTCCTCCACGGATGCATCGCTGCCCGATGTCACGCCACCGGACACGTCCTCGTCAGTCTCCCACAGCGCATCGTCGAGCGAGCCGCCGAGACCCGACCGGCCGGAGCGCTGCTCGACCCACGCATGGAAGAGGGTGCCGAGGCGCGTCTGGCGGAACGGCCGCTCGGGCATCGGTCGCGCGATGCCGGCCAGCGTGCCTTCGAGGTCGGCGACGTACTCCTTGTAACGGGATGCCGCGATCCGCGTCGGCGCGGTGTGCACCGGACGGGCGCGACGCGCGTCGCGTTCGGCGAGCAGCAGCGCCGCCTGCGGGTCGAGCTTGCCGCGGGGCGCCGCAGCGGCCTCGTTCACCGCGGCGGCCGCTCGCTCGACGGCCTCGCGGCGGCCGCCGAGGGGGTCGATCGGCCATTGCAGCACGCGCCGGGCCCCCTGGTAGGGATCGTCGCCCGCCTCGTCGTCGGGCAGCGCCACGCCGAGCGCCTCGGCGATCTCGGTGAAGAACACGCTGCGGGTGCGGGGCCGTTTGGTGCCCGACCAGGTGGCGCCGGTGAGGAGCAGATGGTCACGGGCCCGCGTCACCGCGACGTAGGCCAGCCGACGATCCTCCTCGAGCTGCCGGCTACGGTTGGCCTCGACGAAGGCGTCGATCGCATCCTTCAGCTCCTGTTGCGTCTGTGCGGACTGCCAGCCCAGTGCGGGCAGCCAGGCCGAATCGCCGCGGAATGCGTAGGGCAGCACACCGAAGCCGAGCCACGCCTTGGTGTCGCGCGGGGCGCTCGGCAGCTCGTCCTTGACGAGGCGCACGACGGCGACCGCATCCCACTCGAGACCCTTCGACCCGTGGATCGTGAGCAGCTGCACGACGTCGTCCTCGGGCGGCTCGGTGCGCGGCGCGAACTCATCGAGCTGCTCGGCATGGTCGAGCCAGGCGAGCAGGCTCGAGAGCGAGCCGGTCTCGTCCGCCGCGAGGAAGGCGTGCACTTCGTCGACGAACGCCCGCAGCTGTGCCGACGCGATCCGCGCCGGGCCCCGTGACTCGTTCGCCGCCAGCTCGATGTCGAGCCGCAGCTCCAGCTCGATCAGCCGCACCAGCTCCGGGATCGGCATCCCGCTCGCCTGGCGGAGTCCCCCGAAGACGGATGCCGCGTCACGCAGCCGCGCACGCGCCTCGGGCGTGAAACCCGCCAGCCACCCGTGGTCGGGCTTCTGGCGCAGCACGAAGTCGAGTGCGTCGACGAGCGAGCCGTCGTCGTCCCCGGCACTCCCCCGGATGCGCTCGACCACTTCCGGCGCCAGCGGCTGGAGCGCGGCGTCGTGCCGCGCGAGACGCCGGGACAGTGCCGCGAGCTCGCGCAGATCCGGCAGTCCGATCGACCAGCGCGGGCCGGACAGCAGGCGGATGAGCGCCGAGCCCGCCGACGGATCGCAGATGACTCGCAGCGCACAGACCACGTCGACCACTTCGGGGGTGGAGAGCAGGCCGCCGAGGCCGAGGATGCGGTGCGGGATGCCGCGACGCCCGAGCGCATCGCCGAAGCGGACCATGTGCTTCTTGCTGCGGAAGAGGATGGCCCCCGTCGTCGGGCGCCCCTCCTGCGCGCGCTGTGCCCGCACCCGGGCGAACCACTCGGCCACACGATCGGCCTCGGTATCGAGGTCGGAATCGAACCCGAGCTCGACGACACCCCCCGGCGCCCCGGGGCGCGCGCGCAGCTCCTGCACGGACACCGCCCCCGCGGATGCCGCCAGCGGCGCGAGCACGGCGTTCGCCGCCGTCAGCACCGAGGCGCTGTTGCGCCAGCTCGTGAGGAGCGCGTACTGCGCGCAGTGCGCGCCGGGGGCGAAGGCGTCGGCGAACCCGCCGAGGTTGCCGGCGCTCGCGCCGCGCCAGCCGTAGATCGCCTGATGCGGATCGCCGACGGCCATCACGCCGGTGCCCGCGAAGAGCGCGGCGAGCAGGTCGGTCTGAGCCACAGAGGTGTCCTGGTACTCGTCGAGCAGCACCACGCGGTACCGATCGCGCAGCTCGTCGGCCACCGCGGGGTGACTCGCGACCACCTGAAGGGCGCCGGCGACCTGGTCGGAGAAGTCGATGACCCCGAGCCGCAGCTTCTCGGCGGCGTACTCGCGGGCGAGGTCCGCCAGGAGGGCGAGCGCGTCGACCCGGTCGACCGCGTCGGCGACGTCCGCGTAGACGGTCGTCCTCCGGTTGGTCGACGGCAGCTCACGGACGTCGCGGAAGCGCTCCGGGAACGCCGCGAGGGCGTCGAAGTCGACGAGGTTGTCGACGCCGTCGCGGGCGATGCGCAGCGCCGCATCGACGATCGAGCGCACGGCCTCGCCGCGCTCCTCGAGGCGCGGATCGTCGGAGGCGAAGACGACGCGGCGCATGAGGAGCCAAGCCGCGGACTCCGAGAGCACGGCGGCCTCGGCATCCCGTCCGATGCGGAGCGCGTGCTCGCGTACGATCTGGTCGGCGAAGCTGTTGTAGGTGGACACCGTCGGCCGATGCAGCAGGCCGTCATCGGACGAGTCCTGAGGGATCGCGTCCACCCCGCGCGCCAGCGACTCGAGCAGTCGATGGCGCTCGGCGGTCGCGCGCGCGCCATCGGTGCCGGAGCGCTCGAGGTCGCCGAAGGCGTCGAGGACTCCGGCCTCCGCGAGCCCGGCCAGCGCCGGGAGCAGACCATGACGTTCGAACTCGGCCAGGCGCGCGAGGCGCTTCTGGATGCGCTCCGCCAGTTCGCCGGCGGCCTTGCGGGTGAACGTGAGCCCGAGGACCTCGTCGCGGCGGACGATGCCGTTCGCCACCAGCCAGACGACGCGCGCGGCCATCGTCTCCGTCTTGCCGCTGCCGGCACCCGCGACCACGAGCGCCGGGGCCAGCGGCGCCTCGATCACCGAGGTCTGCTCGTCGGTCGGCGGGAACTGGCCCAGTGCAGCCGCGATGACGCGAGCCGACAGGAGGGGGCCTGGCGTGGCGACGCCGCGGGTCGGCTGCTCCACCGAGAGGCCCTGCACGACGGTCACGAGGCGCTCACCGCGCCCACCGTGTGGATACGGCACAGTCCGTAGGCGTGCTCGTCGCGGCAGTGCTCCTCGTAGGGGGCGGTGAACGTCTCGCCGCGCATGACCGTCACGGCGGTGCGGATGCGGCCGAGGAACGCGTCCCGGCGTTCGTCGTCGAAGGGAGGCTGCCACGGCGTCACGTAGTCGGACTTCGTCGCGGTCGGGCGCAGAACGAGGAGCTTCGCCCCGCCGGAGGCGTGTCCGTCGACTTCGGGGATCGCGCCCGACTCGAACGCCAGTTGATACGCGCCCAGCTGTGGGTTGTCGAGCACCTTGGCATCGGTCTGCGGTTCGCGCTTGCCGGTCTTGAGATCCAGGATGACGACGGTTCCCTCCGGGGTGAGCTCGACGCGGTCGATGTATCCGGACAGGATCACGCGGTGCTCCTCGGCGGTGGCAGGGCGTCCGTCTTCGCGCGGAACGTCGTCGAGCGGGATGTCCACCTCGAAATGCGGCTCGGCGCCGATCAGCGTGCCGCCGGCGTCGTCGAAGCGACGCAGATAGAGGTGCAGGCGCCGCACGAGGTCCCGCGCCCGGGTCTGCTCGGCGCGATCGCGCCACGCGGCCTCGAACGTCAACTCGCCCCACCGGGACCGAACCTCCGCCCAGAGGGCAGCTTCGTCGTGCCCGGCGGCGTGCTCCAGAGCGGCGTGGATGATCGTGCCCAGGCCCGCCGTCGTGCCGCCGGGGTCGCCGCCGAGATCCGCGATGACCCAGTTGAGCTCGCACTCCTCGAGTGCGTGCAGGCGCGACGGCGAGACACGGATGTCCTCTCGCGCCAGATCGCGCAGAGGGCCGGTCGAGGTGGGACCCGAGACGCCGTACCACTCGCGCGGCGCCGCGCCGGGGACCCCGGCATGCGCCAGGAGTGCCAGCTGCTCGGCCGCGCGTTCCGCGGAGCTCGCCGTCGGCCCCACGGTCACCGCCCCCGGGCGGCCGGCGACGGAGGGTGCGCGCACGACCTGATGGGTCAGCGTCCGCCGGTGTCGTGCGACGAGACCCCGCAGCGACACCGGGTGATCCAGCTCGAACGGCTCAGGGTCGGGCAGCAGCTCGAAGAAGACGCTGGGGCCGGTGTCGTCGTCGTCCACGGCCGTCACGATCAGCCGGTCGGTGGCGCGGGACAGCGCCCGCGCGAGCAGCCGCAGCTCGTCGTGCATCGCCGCGCGACGGCGGTCGAAGGCGCCCATCGTCTCGCCGTCGGCGCGGGTGGCGGCATCCGCCAGTCGCCAGGTGTCGAGGAGGCTCCCTCGCAGCCGGGTGTTGGGCCACACGCCGTCCTGCACACCCGCGACGACGACGGTGTCGAACTCCAGGCCGAGGGCGCCCGCGGGCGTCATGATCCGCACGCTGTCATCCCGCGTCGGAGCCTCCAGCCGGTCCTCGGCGACGCCGCTGTCGAGGATCGACCGCACGAAGACCCGCGGATCGGCGTCGAGCGATCGCTCCACGAAGCGCTTGGCCGCCTGGAACAGCGCCACCAGGGCGTCCAGGTCGCGATGAGCCTGCTCGGCGAGAGGGCCGTTGCCTCGTGCGAGGTCCGCCCACGTCCGCGCGAGGCCGCTGCGGTCCCACGCGGCCCACAGCAGCTCATGCGCGGTGGCACCGCGGTCGAGATCCTCGCGGAGCGCCTGGAGGGTGCGCGCGAGCGACCCCGCCCGTCGCGCCTCGCGTGTGTCGAGGAGGTCGAACTCCAGCGGCTGCCGCATGGCCGACAGCACCAGGTCGCGGCCGGAGCGCTCGACCGTCTCCGTGTTCTCCGTGTTCTCCGCGCTCTCGGCGTTGGCCTCGAGCAGGCGGCGCAGCTCGCCGTGGCGCAGTGCCGAACGGAGCCGGCGCAGCTCGATCACGTCGAGCCGCCCGTACGTGCCCACGAGGGCCGCCGACACGTCCTCGAAGCTCCAGTCGTCGCGGGAGGCGAGTTCGACGAGCCGCAGCAGGTCTGCCACCGGCCGCACGGCGCCGAGTGCCCGGCCAGGCCCGGCCGAGCGTGCCGGCACCTCCCTGGCCGACAGCTCCGCCTCGAGCGCCGCCACCTGCCGGGTGTCGTGCGCGATCACGGCGCAGTCCCGCCAGGGCACGCCGTCGCGGACGTGTCGCTCGCGCAGCACACGCGCGACGGCGTCGTACTCCTCCGCCGTCGACCGCAGACTGAGCACACGCACCGACTCGTCGGGTTCGGCTCCGAAGGCGGCACCGCGGTGCGCGACGACGCCGACCGCGCCGATCCGCTGGGTCACGCGTCCGACGAGGTCGCGCTGCCACGGTGTGCCGCGGTGCCCGCCCGCGAGGACCTGCACCGCGCCGAGCGACGCCGCCAGCCGCGCGAAGTTCTCGGGTGTCGCCCCGCGGAACGAGCCGGAGCCGACATCGGGGTCACCGAATGCGAGCACGGCCGAGCCACGGGCGCGAACGGCTTCGAGCAGCTCCACACCGCCGAGGGTCAGCTCCTGCGCGTCATCGACGAGCACCACCCGCACCCGGTCGACGGCCGGACTCCCAGCAGGTGCCGTGCGCAGCAGCCCGACGGCCTCGCGGACCAGTCCCGCGGCATCCCGGTGCGCGCCGCGCATGCCGTCGCGCACCTGCAGGTACTCCGCCAAAAAGGAGGACAGCGCGACCCAGGCGGGCAGCTCGTGCCGCTCGCCCAGCTCACGCAGGCGGGTGGGCCCGATGCCGAGCGTCGTGCACTCGGCCAGGAACGTGCGCACTTCGGTGCGGAAGCCGGCGGTGCTGCGGATCGCTGCGCCGAGCCAGTCCGGCCAGCGCGGAGCCCCGGCGGCCTCGTCCTCTTGGTCACCCTCGAGGAGGTCGCGGAGGATCTGGTCCTCGTCGCCGCCGGTGAGCAGCTGCGGCGGGTCGGCGTCGGCGGCGACCGCGTGCGCCCGCACGATCTGGAACGCGTACGACGCGACCGACCGCGCGAGCGGACCGGTGGTCGCCACCCGCACGGCGAGCCCGAGGCGATCGCGCAGCGCCGTCGCCGTCTGTCGCGACGGCGTGAGCACGAGCACGGTGTCTGGATCGACGCCGGCCTCGACGAGCGCCGCCACGCGCGCGACGAGCGTCTCGGTCTTGCCTGTTCCGGGGGCCCCGACGACGACCCCCGAAGCGTCTACGGGCAGCGCCAGCACCGCCTGCTGCGACGCGTCCGGCACGTATGTCGCATGTTCATGGCTCCCCGAGGTCACCCTTCGACGCTAGCGCGGCCGGCCGACATCGGCCGTTCGCCCAGAGCGTTCCGGCCGCGGGCGGATGCCCCTCCGCCGTGTCGTAGAGTTGCCATGCGTCCGGGGACCCTCAGCCTTTCGGCAAGAACACCGTCGCCCCGCGCAGGAGGTCAGTCACGTGGAGATCCGCATCGGCATCGCGAACACCGGCCGCGAGCTCAACTTCGACACGAACGAGCCGGCGGCCGACGTGAAGAAGTCCGTCGCCGCAGCGCTCGACGCCGGCGCCACGCACGTGACGTTCGCCGACGCCAAGGGCAACTCGTACATCGTCCCCACCGCGGCGCTGGCCTACATCGAGCTCGGCTCCGAGGAATCCCGCCGCGTCGGCTTCGTGGCCTGAACGGACTCGTGACGTGCAGATCCTCATCGCCTTCATCCTCGGCGCGGTCATCGGCATCGGCATCCACTTCCAGCTGCACCAGCGCCTCACGCGCGGTGTCGTGCTCGCTCCCATGATCGGCGCCGTCTCGGCGGGCCTCGCGTGGGCTATCCTCACCTGGCTGGGCGTCGGCATCGACACCCCCTGGCCGTGGCTGGCGGCGCTGGTCGTGCCGATCGTCGTCACCTACCCGGCGGTTCTCCTGATCTCGCGCAGCCGCGTCGCGCACGACACCCGCGAGAAGACCCGCCTCGGAATCGGCTGATCACGCCGACGCTGCGATTCAGGCAGCGAGGCCCATCGCGTCCATGCGACGCGAGTGCGCGGCCATCAGCTCGGTGAAGACGGGCTCGACCTTCTGCTCCTCGGCGCGTCCCAGTGACACCGGTCGCAGCGCTGCGCGGGCGATCAGCAGCGTGTCTCCCACCAGCCGGCGCCCCCACAGCGCGAGCAGCGACTTCCACTCGGGGTCGCTCGCGATGGTCTCGGCGATCAGCTCGACGATGGCCTGCCGGTCGTCGTCGGCCTGAAGGATCCGGGCCACGCGGTCACCGGTGTCGCCGTAGCTCGCAGACAGGGCGAGGTAGAAGTCGTCGAGCATCCCCGCGGTGATGTGCACGGACAGCATGGTCTCCTGCGAGCGGACGCCGTGCGTGGCCGCACGGAAGCCGTCGAGCGGCTCCCGGAACGGCCGCATGATCTCGGTCGGGTCGTCACCGCGCTCGCGGATCAGCGCGACCAGCGCCTCGTGCTTGGTGAGCGCAGCACCCGCGGCACGCGACACCGCCTCCTTCTCGCCGAGCTCGGGAGTCGTCTGGATCAGCTCGGTCAGCGTCTCGAAGAATCCGAGCTGCAGATAGGCGGCCTGACCGAGGAACGTATCGATGTCGGGAGCGAGCTCTTCGAAGTCGACACGATCGCTGCCGCTCAGCTCGTCACGCGAGCGCAGCTGCAGCTTGCGGCCCGTTTCGCGCCGCTGCCAGAACCACTTCACCATGCACGAAAGCCTACGAGGCCCCGCCCTCTACGTGTTCGCGCCGGATCCCTCGGGTATCGTGGGTAGGGTCCCCGGCGTCGGATCGGGGCGCCCGCGCCTGTGGGAGAAAAGGGCGTGGACCGCACTTCCGCCCGCGCGGCGGCCTCGACGAGGCTGAACCGCGCCCGGGCAAGAACCCAGGCAGCATCTCACTGCCGGACAGGCACACATCGTGACGACCTTCGCCGAACTCGGCGTTGATCAGGACATCGTCGAGGCTCTCGCCGTAAAAGGCATCGTCGACGCGTTCCCCATCCAGGAGCAGACCATCCCCCTCGGCCTCCCCGGCCAGGACATCATCGGCCAGGCCAAGACCGGCACCGGCAAGACCTTCGGCTTCGGCATCCCCGTCGTCCAGCGTCTCGGACCGACCCCGGCGCCCGGCGTCAAGGCGCTCATCGTGGTGCCGACCCGCGAGCTGTGCGTCCAGGTGTACGAAGACATGGACATGCTCACGTCGGGGCGCCCGACGAGCGTCGTCGCCATCTACGGCGGCAAGGCCTACGAGGGCCAGATCGACCAGCTGAAGGCCGGCGCGCAGATCGTCGTCGGCACCCCGGGGCGCCTCATCGATCTCAACAACCAGCGGCTCCTCGACCTCTCCCACGCGACCGAGGTCGTGCTCGACGAGGCCGACAAGATGCTGGACCTCGGCTTCCTCCCCGACATCGAGAAGATCTTCTCCAAGGTGCCGGCCATCCGTCACACGCAGCTCTTCTCCGCCACGATGCCCGGCCCGATCGTCGCCCTCGCGCGCCGGTTCATGTCGAACCCCATCCACATCCGCGCGACGGATCCCGACGAGGGCCTCACGCAGGCGAACATCAAGCACCTCGTCTACCGCGCGCACTCGCTCGACAAGGACGAGGTGATCGCCCGCATCCTGCAGGCCGACGGTCGCGGCAAGTCCGTCATCTTCACCCGCACCAAGCGCGCGGCCCAGAAGCTCGTCGACGAGCTGAACGATCGCGGCTTCAACGCCGGCGCCGTGCACGGCGACATGAGCCAGGAGGCGCGCGAGCGCTCGATGGCGGGCTTCAAAGCGGGCAAGAAGGACGTGCTCATCGCCACCGACGTCGCGGCGCGCGGCATCGATGTCGACGACGTCACGCACGTCATCAACCACACCATCCCCGACGACGAGAAGGCATACCTGCACCGCGCCGGTCGCACCGGCCGTGCCGGCAAGACCGGCATCGCGGTCACGTTCGTGGACTGGGACGACCTGCACAAGTGGGCCCTCATCAACCGTGCGCTCGAGTTCGGGCAGCCGGAGCCCGTCGAGACGTACTCCTCGAGCCCGCACCTGTTCAGCGATCTCGACATCCCGGCCGGCACGAAGGGGCGCATCGTGACCGCCCCGAAGACCCAGGCCGTACGGGTCCAGCCCGAGAGGGCGACGGATGCCGCAGCCGAGGTCGAGACCAACGGACAGGCCCCCGCGCGCCGGCGTCGTCGGCGCCGCGGCGGTGACGCCGAGCGGGTCGGCTCGACATTCGAGCCGGTCGACGGCACCGATTCGGTCGCATCGGAGCACGGCGCGACGTCCACGGACGGCGACCGCTCCACCGAGGGCGGCGGCACCCACGACGGCGGCGGCAAGGAGCACCACGACGGAAAGCCCGCGCCCCGCCGGCGCCGGCGCCGTCGTGGCGGCAGCGGCGGCGGGTCCGCCCCCGCGGGCGGCGCCACCGTCGGCGCCTGATTCGTCTTCACCGGTCGCGGTGCCGTCATACGGCACCGCGACCGCGCTATGGTGAGCGCGAACGGCGCACGTGGCGCCGCAACCTCGCAGTCAAGAAAGGCGAATCGTGCACATCCTCGATGCCGTCACCACCGCATATGAATACCAGGGCTTCTGGGGCTCCTTCTGGGACATCATCTGGTGGTTCCTCTGGATCTTCTTCTTCATGGCGTACCTGTTCGCGCTGTTCGCCGTCATCGGCGACCTGTTCCGCGACCACACGCTGAACGGGTGGTTGAAGGCGGTCTGGATCATCTTCCTGATCTTCGTCCCGTTCCTGACGCTGCTGGTCTACCTCATCGCCCGCGGCAACGGCATGGCCCAGCGCAGCGCGAAGCAGGCCGCCGAGCTGCAGAGCGCGCAGGACGCCTACATCAAGTCCGTGGCGGGCTCCGGCGGCGCCAGCGCTGCCGACGAGATCGCCAAGGCCAAGGGTCTGCTGGACGCCGGCACGATCACGCAGGCGGAGTACGACGCGCTGAAGGCCCGGGCGCTGAGCTGATCAGTACTCAGAGCTGATCAGCATCAAGAGCTGATCGCGACCGCGAAACGCCCCTGTCCGCCCTCACGGGTAGACGGGGGCGTTTCCGGTCGCCTGCGCGATGATGCGCGCGACCATCTCGTCGCTGGTGGTGTTCTCGCCCGGCTGATTGGGCTTGCCCAGGCCGTGGTAGTCGCTCGAGCCGGTGACGATGAGGTCGCGTTCGCGGCACAGCTCCCGCAGGGTGGTCAGTGCGGGGTCCCGGTTCTCGCGGTGTCCCAGTTCGAAGCCGGCCAGGCCGGCGTCCAGCATCCGCTCCATCAGCCGCTTCGGCAGCAGCCCGGCTCGGCCCGCGGGGTGGGCGATGACGGGCACTCCCCCGGCGCCGGCGACGAGCCCCACGGCGGTCACCGGATCGGGGGCGTACAGCGCGACGTAGTAGTCGCCGCCGGGATTCAGTATTCCGTCGAAGGCCTCGGCGCGATCGCGCACGAGGCCCCGCGCCACGAGGGCGTCGGCGATGTGTGGGCGGCCGACGGTCGCGCCGTCGGTCGTCTGCTCGAGGATGTCGTCCCACACGACGTCGTAGTCGCGGGAGATCCGGTCCGCCATGAGCCGCGCGCGGTCCAGCCGCGACGAGCGGATGCGGGTGGTCTCGGCCCGCAGCGCCGGCTCGTCCGGATCGGGCAGGTAGGCCAGCACGTGGACGCTCCGCCATTCGTGGCGCGCAGACAGCTCCATGCCGGGGACGAACGTCATGCCGAGCGAGGTCGCCGCATCCGCCGCCTCGGCCCACCCGGACGTCGTGTCGTGGTCGGTCAGCGCCGCCGTCCGCACCCCGTGCCGGTGGGCGGACGCCATCACCTCGGCCGGGGGCTGCGTGCCGTCGGAGTTCGCCGAGTGCAGGTGCAGGTCGCTCGGTCCTTCGAAGCGCTGGGAGCCGGGCATCCTCCGAGGGTAGCGCGGCCCCGACTGGCGCCACGCCCGTGGCGCTGACCGATCTCACAGCCTGCTCGCATAGAGTCGCCGTCGTGCTTCGCCTGCTCGGGATCCTGGTGATCGCGCTGTGCGCGATCACCTCAGCGGTGCTCACATTCCCCGGGTTCTTCCGCGTCGAGCGCGTCTACCCGATCGCCCAGATCGTGTCGTTCCGCGGCGTCCTCGCGCTCGCCTTCGCCGCTGCCGCGCTGCTGGCGCTCCTCCTCGCGATCGCGCGGCCGCTGCGCGCGCTCGCCCTGTCGATCGCGCTGCTCGCCGGCATCGCGACGGTGGCGAACGTCGCGGTGCTGTCAGCACGCGGTGGGCTCGGCACCGACCCGCTGCCGGCCAAGACCGACGTGAGCATCCGCGTCATGACCTGGAACACGGCGGGCCCGGCGACGCCGCCCGAGACCATCGCCAAGATCGCCGTGGCGATGGATGCCGACATCGTCGCGCTCCCCGAGACCACGATCGAGACGGGCGAGAGCGTCGCCCTCGCGATGCGCGACCTCGGACACCGGATGTGGGCGCACCACGCCTCCGACCCGTCCACGGAATGGGATGCCGGGTCGACGACGCTGCTGATCTCGCCCGACATGGGCGACTACGCGGTCATCGAGTCCTCCCTCGACGGCACCAGCAACACCTCCACGGTGCCGAGTGCCGTCGCGATGCCCGTCTCGGGCGACGGCCCGATCGTGGTGGCCGTTCACGCCGTCGCTCCGCGTCCGAGCTACATGCAGCGCTGGCGCGACGACCTGCAGTGGCTGGCGGATCAGTGCGGCGACGGCAACGTGATCATGGCCGGCGACTTCAACGCGACCGTCGATCACATGGCCGGTCTCGGGCTCGACGGCGCCACCCTCGGCCACTGCACCGATGCCGCCGTCGAGACCGGCAACGGCGCGCTGGGCACCTGGTCGGCCCAGATGCCGGCCGTCCTCGGCACACCCATCGACCACGTGATGGCCACGCCTCAGTGGCACGCATCGGGGTCGCTGGTGCTGCGGTCGCTCGACGACTCGGGATCCGATCACCGCCCGCTGATCGTGCAGTACGAGCCGGCCGGCTGAGCCTGTCTCACGCCCACGGCCGCATGCGAGACTGGAGGGCATGAGCAGCGCAGCCAGCGAGCAGTCCACCGGCGCCACGAGCACCACCGAGACCGCGACCCCGCCCTCCACGAGCACCAACCGACGCCAGCCGTTCGGTCAGGGCTTCCTCGACACCATCTCCACCGGGTGGGCCGAGCGCCCCGACACGATGCCGCCTGCGCGCCCCCAGGCGCCTTTCGCCGCCGCGCGGCGCGACGCCGTCTCGGCCGCCTTCCCCGGCAAGCGCCTGGTGATCCCCGCGGGCGAACTCAAGCAGCGCAGCAACGACACCGACTACCCGTTCCGCGCGCATTCCGCGTTCTCCCACCTGACGGGCTGGGCGTCGGATTCGGAGCCCGGCGCCGTCCTGGTGTTCGAGCCCCGCACCGCCGGCGGACACGAGGTCACGCTGTACTTCCGGGAGCGCGCCGACCGCACGACGAGCGAGTTCTACTCGGATGCCTCGATCGGCGAGTTCTGGATCGGTCCGCGCCCCGCGCTGGCCGGCGTCGCCGCCGATCTCGGTGTCGCCACCGCGCAGATCGACGACTTCGAGGCCGGCGACGGCGACGTCGTGCTCGATGAGGACGACGAACTCACGCGGTTCGTCTCGGAGCTGCGGCTCGTGAAGGACGCCTACGAGATCGGCCAGATGGAGCTCGCCGTCCAGGTCACCGCGTCGGGGTTCGACGACATCGTCGCCCACCTCCCCGCCATCGTCGAGCACCCCCGCGGCGAGCGAATCGTCGAGGGCGTGTTCCATCAGCGGGCACGCAGCGACGGCAACGCGGTCGGCTACGACACGATCGCGGCATCCGGGCCACATGCGTGCTACCTGCACTGGACGCGCAACGACGGCGCCGTCGTGCCGGGCGATCTCATCCTGATCGACGCCGGCGTCGAGGTCGACAGCCTCTACACCGCCGACATCACGCGCACGCTGCCGGTGAGCGGCCGCTTCACCGAGGTGCAGCGCAAGGTCTACGAGACGGTGCGCGAAGCAGCCGACGCCGCCTTCGCGGCCGCGAAGCCGGGAGTGAAGTTCCGCTCGGTGCACGAGGCCGCGATGCAGGTGATCGCGGCGCGGGTCGCCGAATGGGGGCTGCTGCCGGTGTCGGCGAAAGAGGCTCTGGATGCCGACAGCGGCGGTCACCACCGCCGCTACATGGTGCACGGCACGAGCCACCACCTCGGCATCGACGTGCACGACTGTGCGCAGGCCCGTCGCGACATGTACTACGACGGCCTCCTGGAGCCGGGCATGGTCTTCACGATCGAGCCCGGCCTGTACTTCCAGATCGACGATCTCACCGTTCCGGAGGAGTACCGCGGCATCGGCGTGCGCATCGAGGACGACATCCTGATGACGGCGGACGGTCCCGTCAACCTGTCGGCCGCCATCCCGCGCACCGCCGACGAGGTCGAGGCCTGGATCGCCGGCGGAGCCCGCTGAGCGCTGTGACCTATACCGCTGCACCGTCGTTCACGACGCGCCCGACGCTGACGGGCACGTTCGGCATGTCGGCGTCGACCCACTGGCTCGCGACCGCCACCGCGCAGGCGGTGCTGGAACGCGGCGGCAACGCGTTCGACGCGTCGGTCGCGGCCGCCTTCGTGCTCCACGTCGTGGAACCGCATCTCAACGGCCCGGGCGGCGACCTGGTGGCGATCTTCCAGCAGACGGATGCCGCCGCCCCGACCGTGCTCATGGGCCAGGGGCCCGCGCCCGCCCGAGCGACGATCGAGCACTATCGCAGCGAGGGCCTCGACCTGGTGCCCGGCGCCGGCGGACTCGCCGCGGCGGTGTCGGGCGCGGTCGACGCCTGGCTCCTGCTGCTGCGCGACCACGGCACGTGGGAGCTCACCGACGTCTTGGCGTACGCGATCGGCTACGCCCGCGACGGGCACCCGCTGGTGGCGGGTGCCGCCGCGACGATCGCGCGCGTGGCCGAGTTGTTCCGCGACGACTGGCCGACCTCCGCTGCCCTGTGGATGCCGGAGAACGAGCCGCCTGCGGCGGGTCGGATCATGCGCAATCCGGCGTACGCCGCCGTTCTCGACGGGCTCGTGCACGCCTCGTGCACGGTGCGCGACGACGGCGCGGTCGGGCTCGCCGCGCGCATCGACGCGGCACGCCGGGAGTGGAAGACCGGAATCGTGGCGCACGAGGCGTCGGCCTTCCTGGCGCAGCCGCATCGCCACTCCGACGGCGGCGCGCACGCGGGGGTCATTACGCCGGACGACTTCGCCGCCTTCGAGGCGGGCTACGAGCCGGCGGTGACGCGGGAGTTCCGCGGCCGCACGATCGCCAAGGCCGGGGCGTGGACGCAGGGCCCGGCGCTGCTGCAGACCCTCGGCCTGCTCGAACCGCTCGCCGACGATCTCCTCGATCCCTCGCAGGAGGCCGGCGCGCACACCATCCTCGAGGCGCAGAAGCTGGCCTACGCCGACCGCGACGGCTGGTTCGGCGACGACGACGTCGACCTGGACGCGCTGCTGTCGGCCGACTATCTCGACGCCCGCCGCGCTCTCATCGCCGAGACCGCCTCTCGGGAGTTCCGGCCGGGCTCCCTGCCCGGACGCACGGCGTTCCGTCCGCCGCTGCGCACCGCATACGACGCGCCCCGGCTCGGCACGGGCGAGCCGACCGTGGCACCCGCAGAGCCGCGCGTGTCGTCGTCGGGCGAGACCCGGGGCGACACCTGCCATCTGGACGTGATCGACCGCTGGGGCAACATCGTCTCCGCGACGCCGTCGGGCGGCTGGCTGCAGTCCTCGCCGACGATTCCCGCCCTCGGCTTCTGCCTCGGCACGCGCCTGCAGATGACGTGGCTCGAACCGGGGCATCCGTCATCCCTCGCGCCCGGACGGCGTCCGCGCACCACCCTCACGCCGACGCTGGTGCTCCGCGACGGGCGTCCCGAGTTCGCGATCGGCTCCCCCGGCGGCGACCAGCAGGACCAATGGCAGCTGCTGGCGCTCCTGCGCATCATCGTGGGCGGCTACTCCCCCCAGCAGGCGATCGACGCGCCTGCACTGCACACCACGTCGCTCCCCGAGTCGTTCTGGCCGCGCACCTGGACGCCGGCCGGCGCAATCGTCGAGAACCGCCTCGGCGATGCACTGATCGCCGGCCTCGAGCGCCGCGGCCACGTCGTGACGCGGGCCGGCGACTGGGCGCTCGGCCGGGTTTCCGCCGTGGGACGGGATGCCGCCACCGGCGTCCTCTGGGGCGCGGCCAACCCGCGCGGCATGCAGGGGTACGCCGCAGGTCGCTGAGCA